>DATNLB010000313.1:0-3536 GCA_035603095.1 Candidatus Acidiferrales bacterium | reverse complement strand
GATCCCGGTGAGGCCGGCGACCAAGAACTGGAAGAGAAAAGCAACGCAGAACAGCATCGGTGTTTTGAACTCAATCTTTCCTCCCCACATAGTGGCCAACCAGTTGAAGATCTTGATTCCGGTGGGAACCGCGATGGCCATTGTCGAGAGTACGAAGAAAGTGTTGGCGCTCGAGCTCATGCCAACCGTAAACATGTGGTGCGCCCACACACTCATGCCGATAAATCCGATGCAAATCGTAGCCGCCACCATAACCGGGTAGCCGAAGATCGCCTTGCGGGAGAACACGGGGATGATCTCGGATGCGAAGGCGAATGCCGGGATGGCAAGAACATAGACCTCCGGATGCCCGAAGATCCAAAAGAAGTGCATCCAAACCACGGCCGAGCCGCCAGCTTGGGTATCGAAGAAGTGGCCGCCAAGATATCGGTCGACAAGCAACATTACCTGTGCCGCCGTAAGGGGGCTTATGGCAAGGATTACCATGCCGGACATGACAAGGTTGAGCCAAGCTAACAACGGCATTTTTCCCAAGCTCATCCCCGGGCAACGCATACAAAGAATCGTCGTTAGGATATTGATTGCCGTGCCGATGCTGCCAAAGCCCGACACGAGCAATCCCAACGTCCAGAAATCCGTGCTGTGTCCGACGGAAAAGGTCCTTGATGTCATTGGTGCGTACGCAAACCATCCGACATCCGGAGCATTTCCGGCCCCATACAGACCGTTTGCCCCCACGAGGCTGAAATAGAGGAGAAAGCCTCCGAATGCCATCAGCCAGAAACTGAAAGCGTTCAGGCGCGGGAACGCCATGTCCCGCGCGCCGATCATTAGAGGAATCAAATAATTGGCGAAACCGAACACCAGAGGCATCGCGACGAAGAAGATCATCGTGGTACCGTGCATGGTAAACATGCGGTTGAAGACCTGCGGCGAGACAAAATCATTGTGCGCGTGCATCAACTGGATCCGCATGATCCCTGCTTCGATCCCGCCGATCACTAGAAAAATCAGGGCATAGAGGATGTACAGAATGCCCAGCCGCTTGTGATCGACGGTAGTAACCCATCCGTGGAGCGCATCGACCAGGGGACGCGATGCTGCTTCCGCCCTCGGCAATGCAATGGAATCACTCGACATCGTGCGATCTCCTCGGCATGTTCAATGGGTCCTTCAACGCAGCGTCTCCAAATAAGCTGTTAATACGTCCAAGTCGCGATCGTTCAACTGCATCGCTGGCATTAGCGAACCCGGCTTGATCGCGTCGGGATTTCGAATCCAGAGCCGTAGGTTTTCAGGCGTATTAAGGGCCGCGCCGGCAGCAATTGTCTCGCGGCTCATCAGGTGCGTGAGGTCGGGGCCGAACCGCCCGGTCGCCATTGTGCCCGCCACGCTGTGGCAGTTGATGCAGGCCGTTGTTTCGAATACTCGTCGTCCTTCGGAAACGGCATCGGCCAAAGCCGCCGGCTGGCGTTGCTCCCGAATCCAGCGGTCGAAATTTTCTCGAAACTGCACGTAAACACGCAGGAGCATCTTGGCGTGTTGCGTGCCGCAGTACTGCGCACACTGGCCTAGATAGACACCCGTCTCATGCGGGTCGATCCACATGCTGTTCGGGTGGTTAGGAATCAGGTCGGTTTTGCCCGCTAAACGTGGCACCCAGAAACTGTGGTCAGTATCTGCCGACAGCAGTTTTATGAACGTCGGGGTCGGGTGATTGCCATCGCTTACGGGAACATGTAATTCGTTGGCAGTCGCGACTCCCAGCGCCGGGTAGCGGAACTCCCACCAGAACTGGTGGCCGATGGCGGTCACTTCGATGGCGTTGTCAGGTCGCGCGGCGTTTTGAACGTCGGCAATCACTCGCGCGGTTGCCACAAGTAGGGTCAAAACAACTAGAACGGGGATAACGGTCCAGGCGATTTCCACCTGATTGCTGCCATACACCTGCGGAGGCTCGCGGCCGTCATCATTGGCCCTTTTTCTGAACTTCACTACAGAGTAGGCAAGTAAGGTGAACACGACCACGAATATGGCTGCCGTGACCGCAAGTACGAACATAGACAATCCGAAGATTGACTTCGCTGGCGTCGAAACGGGCGCGAAGATGTTTGTGGGACTCGCAAAGGTCATCGGTTCTGCAAAGGCGTGGGACAGCATCGAAGAAGCGATTAGCAGCGCCGTCTGAAGGATGGATCTCTTCATACGATCTCTTTTGCTCCCCGTGTGTTCGAGAGTGTGATCATGGGGGAGACTGTCCTGTCGCTTCAGTCAACTCATCAAGCGCTTGAGCATAATCGAGCTGCGATTGCAGGACCGTTGTCTGGGCCTCAAGCTCTTGAGCCACGGCCGCCTGGACCTGGGAGCGAAGGGATGCCCCTTGCTCGATCTGTTGCGCTGCCACGCGGCGGCTCTCCGTGCGCAGCGCCAGCAATTCCTCTGAAACCGCAACCATCTGCTGAGTACGCTCCAACTTGTTGTAGGCGGCCCGTACGCGCAATTCGACCTCGTCGGTGACGCGCGCCAAGTTCTCCTTTGCCTGGGCCAGTTGCGCGTCACGTTCGCGCACCACGGCCCGCCTCTTGCCTCCATCGAAAAGATCGATGTTGAGATGAAAGCCGAAAGTTCCGAAGTTGCGGGCGAGGAACGGAACGTTGTTCTGGAAACTGTAACGAGCGAGGGCTTCGACATCCGGTAGGTATTCACGCTTTGCGAGGCGAATTCCTGCGGCAGCCTGCTCCACTGCCGCTTGCGCTTGCGCGATTTCCGGGTGGGACTCCAAGGCCAATTTCAGGCACTGCTCGCGCAGACAACTACCTGGCGGAGGTGAAACTTGAGGATCGAGAGCAACCTCTTTTTCGAGTGGAAAGCCAACCGACTCGTTAAACTGCATTCGCAAATCGGAGAGTTGCAGATCATTGCTCAACAGCTCCTGTTTTGCTTGCAGGGCCTGTGCCCGGCTCTCTATGAGGTCCGCTTCAAGGGTGTTGCCGTATTTCACTTGCTGCACACGCTCACTCTGAAGGTCTTCGCTTGCGAGAATCTTCGCCTCGATCGCACTGCGGCGTGATTGCGCAATCAGGATCTTGTAATAGAGCTGGTGAACTTTCAGTGCGATATCGTTCTGGACTCCGCGTGCCTTTCCGCGCGTCTCCTCCAGTTCAGCCCGTGCGGCATCGTTTCCGGCCTTCACCTTGAGCAATTGGGTGAGAGGTTGTACGAGGCCGGTCCCGCTGGTCAGGAAGGTCTGCCCTCCCTGATTAATGACGAATGGCTGCGGAGGAATTAGACTGCCAGCCACAATACCGAGTCCGCCTGCGGGAATTGCGATGAACTGAGTGTCGGTAACGTGGGCAAGGGCGCTGTCATTTCTTACGAGTGGAAAGTACGCGCTTCTGGCGACTTCTTTCGCATGCTGTTTTTCGTCGACCTTGAATTCGGCTATCCGTACAACATGATTGTGCTTCAGCGCCAGTTCCACGGCCTCGCGAAGGGTGATAACTCGCGCCGGGATTGAAGCGGTTTGTTGTCCAAGC
>DATNLB010000226.1:0-14486 GCA_035603095.1 Candidatus Acidiferrales bacterium | reverse complement strand
GAAAAGGTCAAGCTGGACTACGCACTGATCAAGCCGGAAGACCTGGAAGGCAAGATTTCGCCTGATGAGGCGGAAATCCGCGCCGCCTACGAAAAGAACAAGTCGAAGTACCAGGTGCCCGAACGCCGTGTGGCGCGCTACGCGCTTGTGGACGTAAACCAGATCCGCCAAAACGTGCAAATTTCCGACGACGTACTCAAGCAGCAATATCAGTCCAACATTCGCCAGTATCAAGTGCCGAACCGCGTTCACGTCGAGCACATTCTTTTTATGACCGTCGGAAAGCCGGACGCCGAAGTCGAGGAGATCAAGAAAAAGGCCGAGGACGTTCTAAAACAGGTCAAAAAGGGCGGCAAGTTCGAAGACCTGGCGAAGAAGTACTCCGAGGACCCGGGATCGAAGGATAAGGGCGGTGACTTAAGCTGGATCACTCAAGGTCAGACCGTCCCGGAGTTCGAAAAGACAGCCTTCAGTCTCAACCCGGGCCAAGTCTCGGAGCTGGTCAAGACGCAGTACGGCTTCCACATCATCAAGGTAGTGGAAAAAGAGACCGCTCACACCAAGCCGTTCGAGGAAGTGAAGGATTCGCTGCGCCCAACCCTCTTGCTCGATCAGGCTGAGAAGCAAGCCAGCGGCACGGCGGACCAGTTGTCCGCCGCAATCCGCCAGTCCAACAAGATATCCCTGGACGATCTGGCCAAACAATATCACCTGACGGTGGGCGAAACGCGGCCCATCAGTGCGACCGACCCCCTTTTGGAGCTTGCGAATTCGCAGGAAGCCAAGAATGCGATCTTCCTCTTGCGCATAGGTGAGCTGAACCCGCCGGTTCGAACCGATCGCGGCTATGTCGTTCTGTCCGTGAAGTCGATCCAGCCGGCACACCAGGGTTCGCTCGAGGAGGTCCACGACCGTGTCATCGCCGATCTCAAGCGCGAAAAGTCCACGGAAATCGCAAAGAGCAAAGCGGAAGAACTGATTAAGCGCGTCAAGGCGGGTGAGAAGTTCGATGCCACCGCCCGATCTCTCGGCCTGGAGCCGAAAACGAGTGATCCCATCGCGCGCGATGGGTCCATCCCCGGCGCGGCGAGTGGCAAGCAGGTCGGCTCAGCCTTCAACCTGAAAGCCGGCGATGTGGCCGCTCCCTTGAGCCTGGGACAGAACTGGCTGGTTTATCGCGTGGCCGAGAAAACAGAAGCCAACCCTGCCGATTTTGACAAACAAAAGAAGCAGCTGACCGAAGAGCTCCTCCAATCCAAGCGGAGCCTGGCCTTTGACGCCTTCCGGACGGCCTTGGACACCCGTTTGAAACAGGAAGGCAAGCTAAAGCTCATGCCCGATAAATTGAAGGCCTTCGGCACTTTTGGCTAGCCTAAATAGCACAAAATAAAAGGCTTATAGATTCGATGCGGTACGCTTGTCTTTCTTCGCGCGTCCCGATATCCTATTGGTGTCTTCCTTGAAACCGAATTGGGCCCGAAACGCCGTTGTTTGGCTGATATTGGATTCCGGGGCCAGCGTCCAGAATTCGGAGCAGAAGCAATCATGGTCACCCAGCACCAGGACTCCACAGATCGGTGATACCAACATGCCAGCCCGCACTTCCGCCGTTCGTAACGACTACCGCTGCAGCATCGACCGAAACCAGTCGGGGAAATACTGCGTCCGCATCCAGGTCCACTACCCCCGGCATGCGTGGACGTTGAGCATCTATTTCCTGGCTTCCTCATTCGACCGCGCCATGAAAAAACTCGAAGAAGCTCTGGATTTCCTCCAGCGCCAGGAAGAGAAGCTGTGGTTTTGGGGTGTGGATCGCGCCGAAGACATGGGTTTTTCGGCTGAGTTTCTGAAAGAAGCGGGTTTGCGGCTGGACCGCCGCACGGAATTCCCCGGAAAAGCTACCAACGTATCGTTGACTCCGGAGCGCGAAGTGCCTGCGTTCGTCCTGGGACCGATGCGCCGGGGCTTGGCCGAATCCGTCGAAATGTCTCGAAGCGCAGCCGCTGGCGGCGGGTCCTAAGTCTCCTATTTTGAACCGCTTTTCTGACGCAACCCTTTTGCCCGATAGGTTTCAATCTCCAGCTTTGCTTGGCGCTGGCGGCACGGCTTCGCGGATCAGCAGTGGTAGCCGCGGAAAGGAAAAGCTTCCCGCCACGTCGTCAATCACGTTTACTTGGCACAGGTATAGCCCCGGCTTCAAAGCCTGCAGCGGCAAATCCATCTGGAAAATGACCGCCTTGCGTTCCTGAGACGTCACTTCGTTCGCCACCACTGGTTTTGATTCGTAAATCTTTGTAGCGCCCTGAAGAAACTCGATGCTCGTGAAAACTCGGATGCTGTCTTTCGGTGGCCTGGCCGCCTGCACATCCTTGGCCGTCCCATTCTGGCTAGCGACCGCCGCAGGCGCCGGATTCTTTCCTTTTGCCGCATCGTATACTTCGTACTGCAAGTAGAGATGCTGGTCGGGAGTGAAAACATGCGTAATGTTGGGAACCAGTTCCATCTGGTCCCGGACGAGTGGATTCGCTCCATTTTTCTTGCTCGTGACCGGAGCGCGCAGGCTGCTCAGCACCACCGAGCTCATTTTCAGCGGCATCTTGCGAAGGTCGGGGATTTGCACGTCCGTCTCGAAAGAACCCATCCGGCCCGACTGGTTCTCGCGGATGACAAACTTCAGGTGGTAGCTGCCCGGAGCGAGTACGAAGCCCGTGTTGTACTGCACATTCTTGCGGCGCACCTGCTGCGTGCTCTCCACCGCCAGCTTCACGGTGTCGCGCAATTGGCCAACACGCAACTTCCCGCCCCCGAGAGCTTCCCCGATGATGTCGATGGTCGCGTTATCCTTGTCTTTCTCCGTCACGAACGGTATCTGCGAGCCCGGAATCACCAGCGAAACCGCAAGATAATAGTGGGCGTCGTCCTGCCGGAAGTACGCCGCTCCGGCGTACAGTGGCACGTCGACCCGCGGTAGTTGGGCGTCCAGCTCGTCCTCGAGCTGCTGCTCGCGGTCGGCGCGGTTCAAGTGTTCGAAATCGCGTCCCGCGTAATAACCCGCGCGAAAATCGAGCTTCAGGTCCGAGCGGTTGGCCTGCACTTTCAATCGCCGGAATTTTCCGTCCTTCAGAGGATTGTTGCTCGTGAAGCCGAGAACGTAGTACGCCGAACTGTCCTTCTGAACCTGCGAGAAAACCCCGCTAAAATCATTCGAATCGAAAAACGCCTTGCCGCCCGTGTCCGACGAAAGTGTCGCGAGTGTTTCCTGCGAAGCGGCGTTCCCGCTGAGATCGTTCAGCACGGAGGCGCCCGAGTAAGCCGATTGCCCGTGCAAGCTGGCCGATTGCGCTTCTCCTCCGGGGGGGAACGCCTGCAGGCCGCGGATATCCAGCGAATAGATCGATACGTTTGCTTTCACCGCCGCCGCGGTCGTGGCGCGCAGGGCCGATTGGTTGTCCACGCCCGACTGGCTGATTCCATTGCTGAAATAGATCAGGCTCTTTTTCTGCGGGAGTCTGCCAAGCGCCTGCATGAGCGACTGCAGCGCCAGGAGCTTGCGGTCGGCGCTGAACGTGTTGAAATCCGTATCGTCAGCCGAGAAGGCCCCGCTTGTTTCCGCGGCGCCCTCCGCGCTTCCCGTGCTGCCGTTTTCGAAACCCTGGCCTTGTCCGGAATTGTACGCGGTCAGCGCCGCCAGCAATTTGGTCTTATCGTCCGTGAAATCCAGGTCCACACGCATGTTCGTGGCCAGCGAGACCACCGCTATCAAATCGGCGGTCTGCATCTTTGTATCGACGAATTTCTTGGCGGCATCGACGGATCGCTCGATCTGTTCCGGATCCATCGCCGAAAAATCAAAAAAGAGCAAAATCAATCGCCGGTCGCGCGCGTCGAGCGAGGGCGCCGCTTTCTTTGCGGAGCGGAGCAGCGTGCCCGGTCCGGCTGCACCCGAGACGGTTGCTTCCGCGGCGCCAGCGGTGTCCAGCTCGTCTACATTCTCGAAATCGAAAGTGGAAATCTCCTGCTTTTTCCCGTCCTCAAACACCGTGAAGTCTCCCTTTTTCAGATCGCGAACGAGGTTCCCCTTTTTGTCGTGTGCAACCACATTCACCAGCACGAGTTCGCTCGTAACCTGGATGCGCGATTCGCTCGCTCCGGCTTGTCCCGTCTGCTGGGCAAGCACTGGCGTCGCCTGCAAAAGCAGCCCCGCCGCTGTGAAGGCCGAAAATGTCTTTCTCGGAATCCCCATATTTATCTTCCTTCAGAACCGGAAGCGCGCGGTCATCGTCACGCGCCGCATGCCGCCGGTTCCCGTGACCTCCCCGAATGTAAATGAATTCACCACCGAATTGATGGAAGTAAAACGCACGGTATTGAAAACGTTGTTCGCGGAGATGCGCAGCTCGAGCGCGCGGGATTCTTTGATCGTGATCGTCTTGTTGACCGACATGTTCAAGGAAACTTGTCCTGGCCCCTCGATAATATTTCTTCCGGCGTCGCCAAAAATAGGACCATTCGGGTTGACGCAGCTGGCGCTCGGTGCGCAAAACGCCGCCGTATTGAACCATTTGAGAGTGGTCGGGTCGCTTAGCGAAATCGGTTGTCCGGCGACGATGTTTGCCCGAAGCGATCCGCTCACACCACGGCTGATGTCCAGCCCTCCCCCCAGCACGCGCGGGGTAAAATAGAGCCCGGACCCGACCGTGAAATCACCACTCCACTGCCATCCCCCCAGAATGTGGCTCGGTGCACCCTTGGGAACAAACCGCCGATTCTCGCCGAATGGCAGATCGTAAATCCAGTTCCCCGTGAATTTGTGCCGCTGATCGAAGCTGGAAAGCCCGCGGTCCGCTGAGATGTTAAACGCATCTTGCGCCACAACGCTTCCCCCGCCGCCTATGGACGACGCGTCATCGATGGACTTCGAAAACACATACTGCGCGCTGAGCCCCAGCCCCTTCGCCATGCGCTTGCGCACGCGGACCGAGGCCGCATGCAGGATCGAGTTTCCCTCCGAGGACTCGTAAACAAATGGCTGGCCGCCGGAGACCACCAGCGCGCGCTCCGTATCCAGCCGCGTTCCCTTCGCGCCGTTATAACCCGCGTTCATCACCACGCCACCAGGAAACTCGTGCTGTATATCAAGATTCCAGATCTGCACGTAGCCGAGGCGATAGTTTGGGTTGACCGCGAAGTTGTTGGTTACCGTGTTCCCGGAAGCGGGGAAACCAGTTGTGATCGCCAACCTGCTCGCGCTTAGGTAGCCGTTGACGTCGGTAGCATTCGTTTCCGTCGTCGCAAACGGCGGTTGAAACGCGAAATTCTGGATCATCATGCCGTATTGCGCCAGGTTATAGTTGATGCCGTATCCTGTCCGCACCACTGTCTGCTTCTGCGGCTTCCAGGCAACCCCGATCCGCGGCGCGAAATTGTTGCGGTCCGGCCGGACCAGCGACGCCGGAAATGTTCCATTGAAGGTCCCGGCGTGGCCAGGAAGCACCGGCACGGCCGCTGTAAAACCAGGCGCCACGTCCAGGTTCGCGATTTGATTGGCGGCCTCCGTGTAAGGTCCGTTGTATTCGTAACGCAGCCCCAAATTGAACGACAGATTCGAACGGAACCTCCAATCGTCCTGCGCGAAGAAATCAAACGCATTGGCACGGAAGTTATAGGAAGTTGCGCCGGACTGTAGCGAAGTTTGCTGAGGGAAACCCAGCAGGAAGTCCGCAAAATCGTAACCCGTGTCGGTTATTGGTTGCGTGCTCCCGGCCGGGTATTGTGACGTCGCAAACCCGGTAAACACAAAACTGCCCTCCGCATTTCTTGCCGAGCGGAAACTCTGCAAAATGCGGCGGTAGTCTCCGCCGAATCGCCAGTTGTGTTTTCCGCGACTCCACGAAACCGTCTCCGAGATGGAGTAAGTCTGGTCCAGCTCGCGCCGTGCTGTCGGATCGTTCAGCCCTCCAAACGAAGTGAAGCTGATTCCCGGCAAGCCCCAGTCGAACGGGTCGTTCGAGATCCCCATAATTCCCGCGCCTCCGGTTCCCGCCACGTCCGTCGCGTTCGTATACAGGTTCGCTGTAAGAACGTGATTGTGATTGTAATTTACGCGAAACATGCTGCTCACGCGCCCTTTGCTGTACACCCAACCCGCGCTGGCGTTCAGCCCTTGCGTTCCCGTGCTTCCAGCGAGCGAAGGGAATGGATTCACCAGGTTGTTCGAACTGCGCGACCAGTTCAGCCCAAAATTGATGTTGTTCTGCGCTCGCCGTCTGCCTCCAGCGCCTCCACCGCCGCCACCCCCTACGGCGAACGGACCAAGTCCCGGACCACTGCTTGCGCCAAAGTTGTGGATCAGCCTCAGCATCACGGTATCGGAATTGCTCTCCGCGGACGTCACGTAGTGAAAGTTCTGTCCGGAAACTGTCGTCGCGATGTTCGGCATGGGGATGAACTGGAGCAGCGCGGTTGCCGCGGGACTGATCGACGAAGGATCAATCGCGTTCGAAACTCCGTTGAATTGATATTGCTGCCCGGTCTGAGGATTGAATAGTTGAACGGGCTTGCCGTCATTATACGTCGCGGCCGAAAAATTCCCGCCGCGCTCACCCTGCGTCGGCACCGTCGAAAACGCATCGTATGGCGAGCTGCCGCGCGATCCATTCCATCCGGCGAAAAAAAACCATTTGTTGCCACCGTTAAATATCTTTGGGATATTCAGCGGCCCGCCAATGTTGACGCCGAAACGAGCCTGGTTGTAATCGGCTTTTGGCGATGCAATTCCGGTCAGGGAATACGATCGAGCATCCAATCCCGCGTTATCGTCAGAGAAATACAGCACGCCGTGCGGCTGGTTGATGTTGAAACCTTTCGGCATCCGGCCAAGGGCGATAATCCCGCCGCCGGGCCCGCCGAAGCCGCCACCTCCAAAACCACCGCCGCCTTCGCGTTGCGCGCGGTCGCGAAATTCCTGTATCCGTTGTTGCAGATCTTCTTCCCTTCACCCGCCAAAGTCCTGCGTCCGTCCCTGTGCGCCAGTGATGCTCACCGACTCCGTTGGGCCCTCCGCTCCCGCTCCGTTCATAGGAAGGCTTGAAAGCTCGCCGTTGCCTTGGCCTCCGCCAAGCCCGCCAGCCCCGCCGAAGCCGGGGTTTCCGCCGGCCAGCGAAGAGAGTGCGCTGTCCATCGCCAGGCTTTGAAATCCCCGGCCCGCGGCGGCCATCGCCGAATTGATGTTGTTCGACTGTTCCTGCTGGCGAGAAGCCAGAATCAGTTCGGCGTCCACTTTCGCGGATGGATTCTCCGGATTCAGCACGACTTCTTGCGTGAAAGCCGCGAATCCCATGAACTCGACGCGTACCACATATCTCCCACGCGAGATGCCTGACAATGCAAATTTTCCTTCGGAGTTTGTCACCGCCGCGGACTTTTTTCCCGTCAGCGTGTTGGTTGCAGTAACGGTCACCCCCGGCAATGGAGTTTTGCCGCTGCGTGCCGAACCATTGATTTCATAGGCTGGAGGTGCGACGGGAGTCGTCGCGGCCTGCGGCGCAGGCGGCACCGCATCCTGGGCCAGCGATCCTGGCGCAAAGAGTATTGCGAAGGAATGCAGTACGAAAATCACGCGGACTATCGACTTCAAATTGTGGGCTCCGTGAGTGAACTACGGCTGTGGCGGATTGCTTTTTGGTGCGGTTGCGGGCTTACTTCCAGATTGCGCATTCCCAGCGGGACCCATTCCGCTCATCTTCCGCATTTCCTCCAGCTGCTTCCATTGCTCGGGAGAAAGAACCATCACATTCTTCGGCATAAACTCATTATTCTGCACAGCTCCACGCACCACCACGTGATCGCCGGGCTGGATGTCCGCCATCGTGATGCTTTCGCGCCCTCTGCGGAGTGAGGTTTCCTCGTTCAGCTCCAGCGTCTGGGTCACGTTGTCCGGCCGCAGCACCGTGAGTTTCGGGGCGTCCACCGACTTCACTTCGCCCACAACAAAGTCCTTTCCCATCTCGCCGAATCCGCCGCCACCGCCGAACCCTCGGCCACCTTCCGGTCCGCCCCCTGAGCGTCCCCCAATCATCTGTGCCGTCACGGTATGATCCGCGTGCTCCTCCCCGCGCACGAACACCATGTCGCCGACCTTGAAATCTTCCAGTTTTGCGCTTTGCCGGTCCTTGCGGTATTCCGTCTTATCCGTAAACTTCACTGCCACCGCTGTGCCGTCCGGTTTGGCCAACTCCAAGGATCCTTTCGTGATCGCCGTAATCTTTCCAAGCAACGGCTGGCCCCGGCCGTCGTTCGGTCCAGGTTTCTGGCCTGCTGCCGGTGGTGCTCCCTGTTCCTGACCCGGTGCGCCCGACGCAGGCTCCTGCGCTTGGCCAGTTGTTGCAGCGAGCAAAAACAACAGACTCAATCGACAGAATTGTTTCCCGTGCATCATCATGACGATCCCCATGGCAAACCCTCTCATCCGTAAAGACGTAAGCCCAAACTCCAAAGTAACGCCGCCATGCTTTTCTGGCCAGCAGAAATTCTCCTGCTTTACAATTTCCTCGAAAGTGACTGTAAAGTTCCCGCTCGAGGCCACCGCAAACACATGCACTTGCGCACGGCTCAATCCGGCACAATTTTCTTCTTTCTTGATTTCCCACGCGCTCTCCGACATCATGCGCCCATTCCACCGAGGAAGACCCGCACCGCGCACATGAAGTCATCTGCCGTCCGCCTAAGGCCTTCGATTCGGAGGTGCGGCAGATGGATCAGCCGCCGCAGATGGAGGGATAAACCCAAAATGAAAAGCGCCAAGAGTTTATACATCGCTTTGTTCGCTGTTTTGCTGCTTGTTGCCCGTAACGAAACCGTTCGTGCGCGAACGACGCAACAGACCGGTGACCAGGCCAAGGGTGACTCAAGCACGACCACAAAATCGGCGAAGAAAAATGCCGATAGCGCGGCCACGCCAAAGAAAAACAGTTCAAAGAGCTCCAGCGCACCAAACGCGGCGTCTGCTCCCGTCGGCAATCCCCCGGCGCCACCTCTGGCACACTGGGCAGCACAGCACCTGCTACCAAGCCAACCTCGGCTCAACAACAGACCGCGCCGGTAAACAGCGCCGGCATGGTCTCGGTCAACACGGACTCTGGCGTGTATCACGAGCCCGGGACGCACTGGTATGGCAAGACGAAACGGGGCAAGTACATGACAGAAGCCGACGCTCGAAAAGCCGGCTATCGCGCGGCGGCAGCGGCTGCACCCAAAAAGAAATCCAACTAGTGGATGTGTACAGGGGGCTTCGCGGCCGCCCGAGACTTTGATTTTCTCGCGCTCACTTTTCGCGCAGGATGACCTCGCCATGGCCGACGAGCTGATCGTTCAGCCACAGGCGGTACTTGTACGTGGCCGCTTTGCTTCCGGGGCGAGGGGGGCCGCTGAGCAGCCGCATGCCGGCCGGCGCCTGAAAAACGTTCGATGAAAACGGACACCGGTTGACATCGAATTCGACGCGCAAATTGCCTGCGTCGGAGATCCAGGAAACCTGGTCGCCTTCCTCGATGACGATGACCTGCGGGACGAGTCCAACGAGTACGGGGCGTTCAGCCATTTTTCTATGTGGCCGCGAGGCAATTCCGGGGCCCATGCTCCTAAGTTGATGAGTCTACAGGGACGATAGCATATTCACCGGAAAGAATTCTCGCGAGCTTGCGCACAGCGCTAGCGAAGCCCAAACTTAACGAAGCTTAATGTGAGATAGCTCACAACGAACCCGTACCTTCGGGCATCTAATTTATTGCAACCTGTACCTCGTTGCACTTGACCGCTCCTTAGGGCAACCGTACACTGAAATTGTTGATTCGTGGCGCGAAGTTCCGGCTGGATCTCTTGCGCTCGCGGAAAGATGCAATCATAAGCGTCTCAATCTGGACGCGGAGGATTTTGCCGGATGGCTTCACCTTCTCGATATTTGTCTATACCGCTGCCGAACGGCTCGCGGATTTCCCTGCTCCTTTCTTTGCCCTTTGCACTCGTTCACATCGCCTCGCTGCTGATTTTTTTCATTCCGTTCCACTGGTATTACCTGGTCACCTGCCTGGCGCTGCTGGTCGTGCGCATGTTCTTCGTCACCGCGGGCTATCACCGTTATTTTTCGCACCGCTCGTTTAAGACCAGCCGCGTGTTCCAGTTTGTGATCGCGTTCATGGCCATGACGTCTTCCCAGAAGGGCGTGCTGTGGTGGGCGGCGCATCATCGCCACCATCACCGGCATTCGGACCAGGAACTGGATTTGCATTCGCCCACGCTTTTCGGGTTTTTCTGGTCGCACGTCGGCTGGATTATTTCGGACAAGTACAACGACACGCGCACCGAATACATTGCGGACTTTGCCAAGTATCCCGAGCTGCGCTGGCTGAACAAGTACCATCTGGTGCCGCCCGTGGCCTTGGCAGTGGTGCTGTGGCTTATCGGCGGATGGCCGTTGTTTATCTGGGGCTTCTGCGTAAGCACGATGCTTCTGTGGCACGATACGTTCACCATCAATTCGCTCTCGCACCTTTTCGGCTCGCGGCGCTATGAAACCAGCGACACCAGCAAGAACAACTGGCTGCTGGCGTTGCTCACGCTCGGAGAAGGCTGGCACAACAACCATCATCACTTTATGGCCTCGGCGCGTCAGGGCTTCTTCTGGTGGGAGATCGACATCACTTACTACACGCTGAAAGTCCTCTCCTGGTTCGGCATCGTCTGGGACCTGCGCAAAGTCCCCACTCATCTGTTGACCCAAGACCGGCTCGCGGCCTAAAACAACAACATTTACGAAATACCAGGGACAGACAGGAGTGTCTGTCCCACTTTTTTTTCTCGCTTGATATGGGAGCGGCCACATTCGTAAGCCAATTCTCTAGATCTACCAGGGCGGGCATTGCCCACTTTGGGGTGCGGACAAACGAGGCAATCAACTCTTACAGCGGCGGGGCCGAATGCGGCCCCGTCGACCTACATGCCGACTCACTCATGATCGTCCACCGGCCCTGACGTTTTTCGAGGGTGAGTTCTACAGCCGGTTCCGCACGTCCTCTCCGCGATATACTTTCGCGCATGCCTCTCGGCAATCAATCCCCCAGAATTTCTTTGTTCTGCATTTTTTGCGCTTTTTCTTCCGCGGCGGCGGTGGCGCAAGCCACTCATTACTCCGTGAAGCTGGTACCGGATTTCGAGCGCCAACTCTTGCAGGGCGACGAGACCATCGAATTTCAAGGCGACGCGGGTGAAGTCGAGTGGCAAAAGCAGGCTGGCATGCGGGTTGCCAGCGCGAACGTTGTGGACGGAGAGGTAATGGTTACCGAGCAGGCAGTGCGCGTCCACTTGCGTTCAGGCGGCAGGCACAGTTTGAAGCTCAAATACACGGCGGCGGCCGGGCGAGGAATCCGATGGTTCGCGGGCGCGGCGCTTCGGCGAGGGTACTCACGGGATTCGGGATTCGCCACAGCCTTTTATTGCGAGGCATGGATGGTTTGTGACAGCAGCCCGGGGCAGCGCGCGACGCTCCGCCTGGAGATCGTAATTCCTTTCAAGGAAGGCGGCAACAAGGGTTTCCGGGCGGTTGGGCCGGGGCGGCGAGGCCGTGAGTGGCGCAGCCGCGATGGCGACCACTTTGTTTTTGAGCAGAGCGATCCAGTTCAAACGTATTTGTTCAGCTTTGGCGTTGCGCGGCTGGCCGTTGCGGTCCATGGCATGTTTTCGATTTACGCGCAAAGAATGGATGCAAATAAGGCGGCAATCGCCAAAACGGCGGATGCCTATGCCTTTTTGCGAGCCGCAGCTTCGGTCGACCCGATGAACCCGCACTACACGCAAGCATTTTTGCCGGGGCCCAGCCTGGGACAAGAGGCCGCGGGCATGGCGCTCATGTCGCAGGACGACCTTAACGATCTTGCGGCCAAAGATGCTGTGCACCTGATGGCCCATGAGTTGGCTCATCAATGGTGGGGCGTGACGCTGGGGATCCGCTCGTGGTCTGACTTCTGGCTGAACGAAGGGTTTGCGGAGTTCATGTCCGATGCCTATATCGAAAACCACCAGGGGCGCGCAGCGTATGACAAGCAAATCGCGGAATTGCAGGACCAGATGAAAAAATTGCGCGAAGAAGGGAAGGATCGCCCGCTGCATTGGGAAAAGTGGAAGGACGCACATGAGGCGCTGGGTCCAATCCCGTACGTGAAAGGGGCGTTGTTTTTGGATCGACTAAGGACGGAACTGGGCGACGAGATTTTCTGGCGGGGAATCGGTTTGTACACGTCCGGCAACGCGCGCCAGCTTGTGGACTCCAAAGATTTCGAGCAGGCGATGGAAAAGGCGAGCGGCCGCGATCTGAAAGCGCTTTTCGATGAAGCTGTATATCGCTGAAATTAGGCTGATTAAATGAGTTTGTCGGGTTTAGTCGTTCATTCGGCAGGGCCTGGTTAACAACTGCGCAACCTTTGGCGTCTTGGCTGGATGTAAACGGAACACCGACTCCGACGGCGTCAGGAAGGCCAGCCATGCCACGAAAACCATTGCGATTATCGCTCTACGCACTGCTCGCTTGCTGCTTTGCCATCTCGTCTCATACGTTAGGCAGGGAAGCCCACACTGTCTTCTCGGGTCTCACGGCCCATGAATGGGGCACCTTTACCTCCATCGCCGGCAGGGACGGTCGGGCCGTCGAATGGTCACCGCTCACGGGGCCCGCGGATTTGCCTGCCTTCGTGGAGCACTTTCGCAATGCCGGCTTCAAACGCGGCTTGCGCGGCACGGTGCGCATGGAAACACCGGTCATCTATCTCTATGACTCGCGGGAAGAAACCGTCTCCGTCAAAGTGGCTTTGTCCCAGGGCGTCATCACGGAGTGGTATCCTCGCGCCAGCCGCGTCGAGCCTGCCGCCAACCTATTTGATGGAAGCCTCTACCAGCAGCACCCCGACGGGAGCATTGCGTGGGACTTTGTGACCCTCTCGCCAATTCTCAGGGACGAATTCCCGCGCGAAAATCTGGACAACCACTATTACGCTGCCCGCATGACTACTTCGACGCCACTTCGCGTGAAGACGTCTGCAGGCGAGCAACAGGAGAAGTTTCTTTTCTATCGCGGCGTATCTACCTTTTCCGTTCCCATTTCGGCGAAGCTGACTACCGCCGGTAAATTGCTGGTCGAAAACCGAAGCACGGAGCAGATTCCCAATACCATTCTCTTCGAGCGCCGTGGGCAGAAAGTCGGCTATCGCATCGGCGGCGCGATACGGAAGGATGCGATTCTCGATCCTCCGGAACTTACGGGCACATTCGATGATCTAGGCAGAGACCTGGAAGGAATGCTTGTTGCTCAGGGCCTCTACCAGGACGAAGCGCACGCTATGGTGGAAACTTGGCGAGATTCCTGGTTCGAGGAAGGCAGCCGGTTGCTGTACATCTTGCCCGCAGCGTTTGTGGACGGCGTGCTGCCACTCTCGATCAATCCTGGTCCTGCGCAAACTGTGCGCGTCTTTGTCGGGCGGCTCGAAATCATTACACCCGCGACGGAGAAGGCAGTGCAGAGAGCGTTGCTCACGCACGACAGCGCAACACTGAAAATGTTCGGCCGATTCCTGGAGCCCATCCTGGAAACCATGATCCAGAAAGAATCAAATTCCGCCAGAGTCCAGCAGTTCCACCAGGCTCTGAATTCTTATTACAGTTCGGAAATTGCTCAAAATGTGCGCAAAGACTGAATTCTCGAGGCGCCACGTCCGCGCGGCATGCAGCGGCCCCAACCCATCGCGCAGCCGCTAAACTTCAGCGCCTCCGTGTCAGCACAGCCGCGCGCTGTCCTTCTTGAGTCTGAAGGTGTCCGTTTACATCAGACCGAGTTCGCGGGCGTGTTTGGCGCAGAGGAAGAGATTCAGGTAGGGGTTCTGGCCGGAATTCCAGTCCGTCCATCGATGCGCCCAGTCCGGCCTTCTAAAATCGCAGGCGTAATCGCCCAGGACTTCCACGGAGCGCAACTTGCTCGTTCGATTTCGCGCATAAAAAATGAACTCCGCATGGCATTCCGTCCCAGGGGAAGCTTCCTCGGAGGCGGACTTCTTTTTTTGTCCCTGCCCTTTCATTTTAGGGCCGGTCTTGGGAGGAAATAGAGCAAGGTAAGAGCCAGAGAGAAGAGCACCGCCCCGGCCATGACACTGTCAGAGGCTGCCGCGCTCCGCCGTGCCATGGAGTCGCAGGGAACGAAAATTCCGAGTGAAACCAACGCCACCGTAAGAAGAATCGCGAACCCGCTGAAAGCCCTCATGTTCGGAACTTCCCCCTCTTGCGGCATCTGCGAAGAAGCTTCGTGCTCCTTCGCCCGAAATGTACAGGTCATGTCAGGGCAACTAACTCGGTGAGGCCCCAAGACTGGCGTGCTCCTCCTTTGCTGATTCAAAGGTATTTAGTCCCGGCCGGACATAGGGTTTCTTCATGATTTCGCCACAGGAACA
>DATNLB010000213.1:0-2629 GCA_035603095.1 Candidatus Acidiferrales bacterium | reverse complement strand
GTTACCGACTCGGATCGATTCTCTACGGCTGCAGCCGCCCGAACCCTGATCTGCCTCTGATAGGGTCGCGGAATGAGCGCACTCGCGGATGTTGACGAGGAAGAACTAGTGGCCGATTTCAAGGAGCTGCGTCGCCGCGGGAAGGGCGCATCCCGCTGAGATGATCGTTCAACAGAGCAAGGTCTTCTCCAACCAGATTCCCTTAGATTCCATTCAGTCGCTGGAAGCGGTTTCGGGAGGCCGCCAGCCGAATACGGTGGTAAGACTAGCTTGGTGATCAAAGTTACAACGCGATCGGGCCTCGGAGTTACCGAGCCGACGGGCAACGAGAGTGGAACACTCTGGCTGGGGGGTATCACCGAGTTCAACCAGTACCAAGCTCTGGTTGACTGGGCAGGTCGCTCCAGAGACGCAGGCGAGTTGTTAGGTCTGCCAAGGGAATTTCGCGAACATACATTGCATCCATTCCGCAAATTGGATTCGAGCACTGGGGTATGTTCGATCCTCTAACGAGGGTGGCGATCCCTCATGAACTATCGCGCGCTAATTTGCGGCTTCTCGCTACGCCAACGCAGACTAATCAAATACCACAGTCTTGTTCCGGTACAGCAGGATGCGGTTCTCGACGTGCCACCGCACGGCGCGCGACAGCACCACCTTTTCTAAGTCGCGACCTTTCTCCAGCAAGTCATCGAGTGAGTCGCGGTGCGAGATGCGCTCGACGCCCTGCTCAATTATGGGCCCATCGTCCAGCACCTCTGTGACGTAGTGGCTGGTGGCCCCGATCAACTTCACTCCGCGCAGGTAGGCCTGATGATAAGGCTTGCTGCCCACAAAGGCTGGCAAGAACGAATGGTGAATATTAATAATCCGGTTCGGATAATGGTTCACGAATTCATGAGACAGAATCTGCATGTAACGCGCTAGCACGACGAAATCGGCGCCAGATTGTCGCAGCAACTCGAGAATTTTCGTTTCCGCCTCCTGCTTGTTGTCCTTGGTGACGGGAATTGTAGCGTAGGGAATCCGGTAGAACTCGGCAATCGGCTGGTTGTCAGTATGGTTCGAGATGATGAGCGGAATTTCGACGTCCAGCTCCCCACTTCGGTGACGGTAGAGCAGGTCGACTAGGCAGTGATCATATTTCGAAACTATAATGACCATCTTCATGCGATAGCTAGATTGCTCCAGTCTCCACTTCATCTCGAACTTCTCCGCGACCGGCACAAAATGCTTGGAAAAATCGGTCAGATCGATATCGAAATCGTGGGGATCAAATTCTACGCGCATGAGGAATAGGTTCGACTCTTCATCGGCATGTTCATCGGCGTGCAGGATGTTGCCGTTGTGCTGGAAAATGAAATCGGCGATCGACGCAACTATGCCTCGGCGGTCGGGGCAGCTGAGCAAGAGAATGGCCGAGTTCTTTTTCATCGCGAACCTCACACTGTTCTGAGACTCCCTGCCCGACTGCACCATGAAACCAACGCATGCGTTTCAGCATTGCAAACTCCAGTCACGAACAGACACCATGCAGGAGTGAACCTCTCCGCAGTGGTTTGAAAGAAACGAGCGGCAGGGAACGCCCTGCTCCACAAAATGGGGGCAGTCACACCAAACCGCAAGCTTGTTGTTTCTCCAGGCAAATTGCACCTCGTAAAAACCGGAACCACGCACGCGGGCAGTAAGCTCGGATTGGGAACCTTCGTGGATCATGACGCGGCCCTGACAGTAGTAGTCGTCGCCGCGCTTACGAACATTCTTGGTGAAATTCCCTGCCAGCTTGGTGGAAAGACTCATGCCCCCGCTCTATAAAACTCTCCGGATATTCTATGCAGGTTTTTCACGATTTTCCATGAGCAGAAAGCTCCTCAAGATAGGCACCGAAGGCGTCTGGCTGCCAGCTTCTCGACCCAAGCCAATTCGTTCTGACCTATCGCCTGGCTCTGCCCTTACCTTCGCTTGTCTTGCACACCTGCCGGGGATGTAATACAATTACTTCATGAAGAGTCTCACCGTACGATTGCCCGAGCCACTGGTGGCGGACATTGAGGCGGAATCGCGTGGAAGGAAGATCTCAAAGTCGGATGTAGTTCGCGAACGGCTCGAGCGTGCACCCCGCCAGCGGCGCCGCACTGCCTCCCTCACTGCCATCGCCGACCTTATCGGATCGGTGGATGGCCTACCGACCGACCTAACTGCGCGGAAGAAGAAATATTTGCGCGTCACGGGTTATGGCCAGAAACGTCCTCGTTGACGCTGGATTTGTTGTAGCGTTGCTTAGCAGCCGCGACGCTCACCACCAATGGGCCGTGACGCAAGCCTCTGAACTGCCTCCGCCTTGGTTCACGTGCGAAGCCGTTCTGTCCGAGGCTTTCCACCTTCTCGGAGAGCTTGGTACGCCCAATCTCGGCGCACTACTTCGCCGCGGCGCTCTGCAGGTCGCATTCGCACTTACCGAGAACGTGGAGCCAGTCCTGAAGCTAATCGAGAAGTACTCCAACGTTCCCATGGGCTTCGCCGATGCTTGCCTCGTTCGCATGACCGAAACGCTTGCCGATCCCATCATCCTCACTACCGACCAAGATTTCCGAGTTTACCGTCGCCACAGCCGTCAAGTGGTTCCCAG
>DATNLB010000389.1:0-11207 GCA_035603095.1 Candidatus Acidiferrales bacterium | reverse complement strand
CTCGAGAATCCTCGCGATTGCCGTGACTTGCCTGCCCCATTCTCGTGTTTCGCTGTCGAGCCTCTTTCGTCCCTTCGCCGTCAGAGTGTAGTACCTTGCCCGCCTGTTGTTTTCAGTGGGTTTCCATTCGCCATCGATTAGCCCGTCCCTCTCTAGTCGTTGAATGGCGAGAAATAACGAGCCCGCATTCAGGCGGAAAACGCCCTTGCTCACCTGTTCGATACGGACAGAAATCCCGTATCCATGCATAGGTTCCAGGGCCAACGTTTTCAGGATGAGCATATCCAGCGTGCCCTGGACGAGATCACTGGGCTTATCAGCCATAGGAGTCCTCCTGGTAAACAAGAGGAGAATACACCTCTCATCTTGTTTGTCAAGGGGAGCGCAGTAATGCCGAAGGGATGTTCTTTCTTGTTGAGCATTCCTTCGGATTCACCTGCTCGCAGCTCGTGGTGATCGAAAAAGACAGGATAATGGCTGCATTCGCCGCAGCAGCATTGTGCGCAACTCGACCTGAGGCTCGGCAAGGAAGCCCAAATCCTCGGCGTGGTGGACGCCGAGACCCGCCCAATGACGGATCTTCGCGCCGTGCAAGTGCCGCACCGATCGGCTGGTTTGCCAAAGCCGCTACCTCAGCACGCACCAAACCATCAACCCTTCTCAAGGGTCTTCTCAGAAGCTCTCGTTTGCGCGTGGGCCTCTCCTTCCGGGAGGCCTCCGGCATGAGCCGGTGGATCGCGAGCACACTCTCGGACGAGCTCTATTTCGCGGCGCCCAGCACCCTTTCCGACTACGAAACGCTATCGGACCCGCCACGGCATATCCAAAAAATCATCACTCTTGCCGCGCTGTTGCATGCAGACCAGGTCATCGACAGAATCATAAGATTGTCGGGCGATCCTGATGGGACCGCCAGTCTGCGGGCATGCCGTGACTGAGGTGAGTTGTGGCAATTCCACGCATGAAGCACGGGGGAGGAGAGCCGTACCCACACAACTGAGGTGTTCAATCCCTGCATTTTAGGGTAGAAACCCGATTGAGTTTAAGTATTATGAATCCTATATGTACTGTTCGACATCACTCGGGACACCGTGCCTCTCCCCGGAGGTCTCCAGGGCTCATGGTCGCACCCATTTCAAACAGTCGACCCGACGGTCGATCCGGAAAGCGTATCTCGCAGATATTGCTCGCAGAGCTATCGCGCCCAGACGAATCCGTGTCTAAGGAATTGACGTTCACTGAGAACGTAAGCCTTCACGGTGCGCGCGTTGTCACGGTGCGGCGTTGGCTGCCTGAGACCCGCGTGCTGGTTACTTTTCTCCGGAATGGCCTTCGGTCTGAAGCAAGGGTCGCTTACTGCCAACGCAGGGAGACTGGCGGCTTCGCCATTGGAGTAGAACTGTCAGGTGCAAGCCGCGCATTAGGGAACCTAACCTGATCTTGGGAGGACGTACATGCGCACCGATAAGTACTTCCTGGCTGGTCATAGTATCCCTTCGAGGAGGCACTACTCGCGGGTTGAGACGCCGCACGAAGTCTGGGTCTACTGGAATTGTAAAGGACGTGCGGACACTTCACGAGTCCGAGACCTGAGTATGGGAGGTTTGTTTGTCGAAACAGAAAAGGCGCGGGAAGTGGACGCGACGATCAGACTTGACTTTCTTGTTCAAGAAGGACAAATCAGGGCCGAAGCTGTCGTCCGCCATGCAAAGCCCGGCAGCGGACTGGGATTGAAATTCACCGCGCTGACGGAGGAAGACGGCCCTCGTCTGACAGCATTGGTGACAAGACTTCGCGGTTTGTCGAGGGGCACGTGGACACATTGACCGTTACTGGCATGCGCTATGTCAGTCGCAGCGACGATGGTGTGCTTCCCCATAAACTTCTCGTCCACTGTGAATTCATATCCCAGTGGCTTTCTTTCCGCGACTGCACCTAAACTCGGCGTTACTTTGTGCCGTGGCAGCTCAGGCATCTGGTGATCGGGATGGAATTCAACTTCCGCCATCAGGTGGAGACGCAATTCTGACAGGAAATCAACGGTCGCATTGAGCGCAGGTTAGCTATAATTTGTAAGTAGAGTGAGACCATCTCATGACGGAGAAGCAAATCCGCTTCGATATCCTTAGTAGGGTATCAGAACTCTATGAGGGTTCTAAGCTCGGGCCGATTTCAAGCCCCTCAGGAGTGAACGAGCAGATTGGCAGCGCTAAGTCCATGGTGTCGCACCTAGCCACACAAGACCACGGCCGAAGAGCCCGTATCCTTCTGGTCGATGACCAGCAGGCGAACCTTGTTGCCCTTGAGGCCGTCCTCAAGGACCTCGGCCAAGATCTCGTCCGGGCGAAATCCGGTCAAGAGGCCCTCAGACTTCTCTTCGACCAGGATTTCGCGGTGATCCTGCTCGATGTGCGCATGCCCGACATGGACGGATTCGAGACGGCGGGACTCATCCGCAAACGACAAAAGTTTCGAGATACGCCGATCATTTTCATTACGGCTGCCGACGCAAGCTCCGACCAGATAGTCAAGGGCTACGGGGTGGGTGCAGTCGATTTCATAACCAAGCCAATAGTGCCCGAGTTGCTGACCGCCAAGGTTGGAACTTTCCTTGAACTATACAAGAGGACGGAGAAACTGCGTGAGAGCGAGGAACGGTTTCGCTTGTTGGTCGAGAGCGTGAAAGACTACGCGATTTTCATGCTCGGCACCGATGCCCAGATTGTAAGCTGGAACTTTGGAGCGGAGCGAATCAGCGGGTATCGGCAAAACGAAATTGTTGGCAAGCACGTGTCTGTCTTTCATCCAGCCGAAGACGTTCAGGCCGGCAAGCCAGAGCATGGACTGAAAATAGCAGTCGCCGAGGGGCGGTTCGAGGGAGACGGCTGGCGCATCCGGAAGGATGGTTCACGGTTCTGGGCTAACGTCGTAATTACCCCGGTCCGCGACGAGCAGGGGAACTTAAGGGGGTTTGCGAAAGTCATTCGTGACATTACGCAGCTTAAGGAAGCAGCGCAGGTGCTTAGCGAACTTCCTGGTCGACTGCTGCAGTCACAGGACGAAGAGCGCCAGTGGATTGCGCAGGAGCTGCACGACAGTACAAGTCCAGCCTTAGCGGGCGCCATATCTCGACTTTATATGTTGAAAGATCGCGCAAAGCATTGGGACACGAAGGCATCCACGGCGTTGCAGGACTCTCTAGCCCTGGCGGAGAGCGTTGCGCGCGACATTCGAAACCTCTCTGAGCGTCTGCACTCTCGGGCACTGGAGCAAACAGGCTTCGTTTCCGCTGTCCGCTCTCACGCTGAGGTATTCGGAAAGCAGAGTGGAGTTCGCGTTGAATTGGAATTGCCGGAAGCACCAGGCCGTTTGCTCCAAAACGTGGAGATAGTGCTGTTTCGGATCTTGCAAGAAGTTTTGCCGTACATCCAGCTTCACTCCAACCGCCAATTTGCGGTGATTCGCTTTAATTCAACTAGGCAAGAACACACGCTGGAAATATGCGATCGCCCCGGGAAAATAGATGTCGGCGCTCCTGGCCTTCCAGAACGGCGGAAGACGGGTCTGGAGATCAGGCTCGCGGGTCCAGGAGAGCGAATCAAGCAGCTTGGTGGAAGCCTCTCAATCTCTACGCGCTCCGGCATTTTTGTTTGCGCCGTAGTGCCGGTGGGTTCAAACGCAGAGCCCTCCCAAGACGTGGCTGAGCAAGCTTAGCCTAAGGAGCGTCCGCGGGTTTGATCGCGTCACCGCTTCAAGCCTCAAACACTCCGCACAGCGGTGCTTGAGAAGAAAAAGCTCCATGAGACGAACCGTGCGAATAAGAAAACACTCAAAGAGACTGGGGTCAACTCTGGGGCGGGTAACTGACGAGTATCCAGTTGTGATCGAACGCTGAGTCGGTAGTGACGCGGACGTATCCTTTTTGCATGAGCCAGAGGCTCAAATGAGATGTCCCTTCCAAGCGGGGGCTTGGGATAAGCGCCGCGGATTGGGAAGGCAGGGTGGATAGAAGTTATTTCCTAGGGGGGATCCATGGCCACAAACGGCACTACTCAGGCAACTCTGGTGGCGTCAGATCTCGCAAAGGCCTTGAACGCAGCACGGAAGGGGAACTTTAAAGTTCGCGTTCCGACCGCGCATTCGGTCATCCCGCGAGAGGTAGCGGTAGGCTTGAATGATGTGTTTGCCGCCAATCAGAAAATGGCGCGGGAGTTGGAGGAGCTTCGCCTAGAGAGGAAGGACCTTCTTCGAACGCTCGAAGCCTTCGAGCAAGGCGACTTTGCGGCCCGCGCTCCCCGCGGACATTCGCGGAGTCCGGTTGCTCGCGCTCTGAACAACGTCATCGGCATGAACGAGAGGGTCGCTGACGAATTAGAACGCGTGAGTCGCGTAGTAGGCAAGGAAGGCAAACTGATGGAGCGGGCCGCGTTGAAGAGTGCACGCGGCTCGTGGGCTACTTCTATTACCGCCGTCAACACTCTGATTGGCGACCTTGTTCAACCTACAATCGAAGTGGCGCGCGTCATCGACCAAGTAGCCGAGGGCAATCTGTCCCGCACTATGCCATTGGAGATTGAAGGCCGGCCAGTCAAGGGAGCCTTCCTCCAAATAGCCAACACGATCAACACCATGGTCGGCCAGCTTAAGGCTTTTGCGTCCGAAGTGACCCGCGTGGCCCGCGAAGTCGGCACGGACGGCAAGCTGGGTGGGCAGGCTCAGGTGAAAGGTGTTGCGGGCGCTTGGAAGGACCTCACCGACAACGTGAACTCCATGGCTTCCAACCTGACAAACCAGGTGCGGAACATCGCTGATGTCACCACGGCGGTGGCCAAAGGCGACCTCTCAAAGAAAATTACCGTTGAGGCGAAGGGCGAGATCCGCCAGTTGAAAGATACGATCAACACTATGGTGGATCAGCTCAATGCATTTGCCTCGGAAGTCGCCCGTGTAGCGCGAGAAGTGGGCACGGAGGGCAAGCTCGGCGGCCAGGCGGAAGTCGAAGGCGTAGGTGGGGCCTGGAAAGACTTGACGGACAACGTGAACTCGATGGCCTCGAACCTCACCAACCAAGTTCGCAACATCGCCGAGGTCACTACTGCGGTGGCCAAAGGCGACCTCTCAAAGAAGATCACCGTAGAAGTAAAAGGAGAACTGCTTCAGCTCAAGCAGACCATCAATACCATGGTGGACCAGCTGAACTCGTTTGCCTCGGAAGTCACACGCGTGGCCCGCGAGGTGGGCACGGAGGGCAAGCTCGGCGGCCAGGCGGAAGTCGAAGGTGTGGGCGGTGTGTGGAAAGACCTGACGGACAACGTGAACTCGATGGCCTCGAACCTTACAAACCAGGTGCGCAACATCGCGGAGGTGACCACGGCCGTTGCCAAAGGCGACCTCTCGAAAGAGATCACTGTGGAAGCGAAGGGCGAGATTCTCGAACTTAAAAACACAATCAACACCATGGTGGACCAGCTCAATGCTTTTGCTTCCGAGGTAACGCGCGTCGCTCGCGAAGTAGGAACCGAGGGAAAGCTGGGTGGCCAGGCCCAAGTTAAGGGGGTCGGAGGCACTTGGAAAGATTTGACGGACAACGTCAATTCCATGGCCTCGAACCTTACCAACCAAGTCCGCAACATCGCCGAAGTCACCACGGCCGTCGCGCGTGGCGACCTCTCCCGCAAGATCACGGTCCGTGTTAAGGGCGAGCTGCTGCAGCTTAAGCAGACGATTAACACGATGGTGGACCAGCTCAATGGCTTTGGATCAGAAGTGACGCGTGTGGCGCGCGAGGTGGGCACCGAGGGCAAACTAGGCGGCCAGGCGAAAGTAAAAGGCGTGGCGGGCACTTGGAAGGACCTAACGGATAACGTCAACTTGATGGCCTCGAACCTTACGAATCAGGTGCGCAATATCGCCGATGTGACAACGGCCGTTGCCAAAGGAGATCTCTCGAAAAAGATCACTGTGGAGGTGAAAGGAGAACTGCTTCAGCTCAAAGAGACCATCAACACGATGGTGGACCAACTGAATTCGTTCGCCTCGGAAGTGACGCGCGTGGCGCGAGAAGTGGGCACGGACGGAAAACTGGGTGGTCAAGCCCAGGTGAAAGGCGTGGCCGGGGCCTGGAAAGACCTGACCGACAACGTGAACTCGATGGGGTCGAACCTGACGAATCAAGTACGCAACATTGCTGACGTAACCACGGCGGTCGCCAAGGGTGACTTGTCCAGAAAAATCACCGTGGACGCGAAGGGGGAGATCCGCCAGCTTAAAGACACGATTAACACGATGGTTGACCAACTGAAGGCGTTCGCCTCAGAAGTAACCCGCGTGGCACGCGAAGTGGGCACGGAGGGGAAGCTTGGCGGCCAAGCCCAGGTAGAAGGCGTAGCCGGCGTATGGAAAGATTTGACCGACAACGTCAACTTCATGGCCTCGAACCTGACGAACCAAGTGCGCAACATTGCCGACGTGACCACTGCCATCGCGCGCGGCGACCTGGCGAAGAAAATCACCGTCGAGGTGAAAGGCGAACTGCTTGAACTCAAAGAAACCATCAATGCCATGGTGGACCAGCTGAATGCCTTCGCTTCGGAAGTGACCCGCGTGGCTCGCGAGGTAGGTACCGAAGGCAAACTTGGGGGGCAGGCCCAAGTTAAGGACGTGGCCGGCACTTGGAAGGATCTCACGGACAACGTCAACCAGCTTGCGGCCAACCTCACCACGCAGGTGCGCGCGATCAAGGACGTTGCCACCGCCGTTACGAAGGGGGACCTTACCCGATCGATTGCTGTCGAGGCACGCGGCGAGGTCGAGGTTCTCAAGGACAACATCAATGAGATGATTCGCAACCTCCGCGATACCACACAGAAGAACGCGGAGCAGGACTGGCTCAAGACTAACCTGGCCAAGTTCAGCCGCATGCTTCAAGGTCAGCGCGATCTTCAAACCGTGGCGCACCAGATCCTGTCGGAGTTGGCATCGCTGGTCAGTGCACACCAGGGAGTTTTCTACACCTACGACGACACGGAGAATCCGGATGAGCCACTTTCGCTCGTAACCTCCTTTGCGGGAAGCCGTGATCTTCCCTCCCGGCTCAGGCTGGGAGAAACATTAGTCGGACAATCTGCTCTCGACCGCAGGAAGCTCGTTGTTGAAGAATTCCCGGGGAACGGATGGCGAATCAGTATGGGGCTGGCCGAAGCTAAACCGTCCCACGCGGTCGTGCTCCCGGTGCTTTTCGAGAAGCACGTGAAGGCCGTGATCGCCCTCGCCTCCTTCAAGTCTTTCAGTGAGGTGCACCAGACGTTCTTCGATCAGCTAACCGAACTGTTCGGAATCGTGCTGAACACTATCGCGGCCACCATGCGGACGGAGGATCTCCTCAAGCGATCCCAAGCACTTACCACGGAACTCCAGCAGAAGAACGCGGAACTTAACGAAAAGGCTGAACAGCTACAGTTGACCTCGAAATACAAGAGCGACTTTTTAGCTAACATGTCGCATGAACTGCGGACGCCTTTGAACAGTCTGCTCATTCTCTCGAAGATGCTCTACCAAAACGCCGAGGGAAACCTCACGCCTAAACAAGTGGAACACGCGAAAACGATCAACCTGGCGGGTAGTGACCTACTTTCACTTATCAACGATATCCTCGACCTCTCCAAAATCGAGTCTGGAACGATGTCGGTGGATGCGGCACGAGTCCGGTTCAGAGACATTCAGGACGCGGTCGAGGCGAGCTTTCGGCCCGTGGCGCTCTCGAGGAAGTTGGATTTCGAGATCGAGACGGATGCTGACCTCCCGGCTGCCTTCGACAGCGACGCGAAGCGTGTGCAGCAGGTTTTGCGTAACCTTCTCTCCAACGCTTTCAAGTTCACTTCGGAAGGCAGCGTTCGACTTCACATTGGAGTGGCGACCCATGGCTGGACACGCGACCATGAAATTTTGAGTCGCTCCGAAAAGGTAATCTCCTTCTCGGTCAAAGACACAGGGATCGGAATCTCACCAGCCAAGTACCAAGTCATTTTCGAACCGTTCCAACAGGCGGACACCTCCACAAGCCGCAAATACGGAGGGACGGGGTTGGGGCTTTCGATCTCGAGAGAAGTGGCTAAGCTCCTGGGTGGAGAGATCAAGCTTGAGAGCACTCCTGGCCAGGGAAGCACATTCACGCTTTACTTGCCTGATCGTTACGTACCAGTGAGACCCAAAGCGCTGAAAGAGGCAGTTGCCATTCCGAGCCGCGAAGCGCTAGAAGAGGCCAAGCCGGCGATGGCGCAAGAGGCGATTTTGGAACTTCTCCCAACTGATGTCCAGGACGACCGTGAAAACCTGAGGCCTGGGGACCAGATCCTGCTCATTGTCGAAGACGATATCTCTTTTGCCACGCTGCTTCTCGATCTTGCTCGGGAGCAGGGGTTTAAAGGCTTGCTCGCCTTTACGGGCGAGGCGGCACTAGCGATGGCGCGGAAATTCCGTCCGCAAGCGATTTCGCTCGACCTTCGACTGCCCGACATGGAAGGCTACGCACTTCTGGACTACCTCAAGCACAATCTCGAATTGCGTCACATCCCCGTAGTGGTGCTCTCGGGCGGTGACGATCCGGGTCGCGCTTTGCGCGCCGGCGCCTTTGCCTACATGAAGAAGCCCGCCGAAAAAGAGGACCTTGTTCAGACATTGGTCAAGACGCAAACGTTCATAAGCCGACAGCCAAAGAGCCTCCTCATTGTGGAGGATTCGGACATCGAACGGCAGAGTCTGATCGATCTGCTTACCGGCGAAGACATCGCGACGCAAACGGCAGGAACTGCCGCCGAGGCACTGAAGATTCTCAAATCGATTCCATTCGATTGCTTGGTCCTCGATCTCATGTTGCCCGATATGGGCGGCATTGAACTGGTTGAAAGGATCAAATCCGAAGTTGGGCTTCTCCAACTCCCCATCATTGTGCACACCGCGAAGGATCTCTCCCGCGAAGAGGAAGCGAATCTTTCTTCGCTCACAAGTGCTGTCGTTGTTAAGGATGCAACTTCTCCGGAGCGCATCCTCGAAGAAGTATCACTCTTCCTGCATCGGCCCGTCGCGGTCCTGGGCTCGCCGCTACGCAAGATGTTGGAAAGCGTCGCCGACAAAGGGACGGCTCTTGCCGGGAAGACTGTCTTGGTCGTCGACGACGACATGCGTAATATCTATGCTCTCTCGAGCGTCCTCGAGATTAGCCAGATGAACGTCGTTTGCGCGCAAGACGGAAAGAAAGCCCTTGAGGAACTGGGTGCGAATCCCACAATTGATCTGGTTCTAATGGACATCATGATGCCGGAGATGGATGGCTACCAAGCATTGCGCGAGATTCGCAAGATGGGACGTTTCAACTCGCTGCCTATCATCGCGGTTACAGCCAAGGCCATGCCCGGAGATCGCGAGCGGTGTATCGAGGCAGGGGCTTCAGATTATATCTCTAAGCCTGTCGATCCGGCGCGGCTCCTTTCGCTGCTCCGCGTGTGGCTCCATCCTAAAACTGTGAACTGAGTCATGGCTGCGGAGCTGGCTGAAAGACTTCTCAACGGGTGGTGATTCGACGCTAGCGGCGTTACTGCCCCACTCTTTGACACGGACTACAATCTGAAGGCCGACGGCAAATTTTGTGCTTTCTACGCGTTGGCAGTAGACCACGCGCGCCAGCGATTTGACACCTTCCTCGAGAGCGGTAACCAGCACGTGCCTCCCTGGAGTGCAGTTGCAGTCCGTCACGATGCGTTTCTAGGGCTCACATTTTGAGTGACCGCCCTGCTATTTAATTGCGATTCGTGCAGGCGCAAAACCTCTACTGTCACTATGAACGGCGTCATCGGGATGACCGACCTCCTGCTTGATACGGAGCTGATCCCAGAGCAGGCCGAGCCGGGCGCTCGTGGCCACAAATCGCAAGACAACTTAGCTGTGGCGTGGGTACCGTGTATCGGGCTTTTCACAATCATTGTAAAGGGCCCAAGGACGAAATGTTTTCCTCTAGTGCTGTCCCTCAGATTTAGCCACTGCTGCGGGTCAGCGACTCTCGAACTATTCCGCCAGCTGTAGGAACGTTAAGGAAAGAGAAGCCTTATGTTCATAGATTGCCATATTGTGAACATACGTGCTATGCTCAAGATAGGAGGAGGGGCGTATGGCCTTAGCTAAAACGAGGTCCCACAAGCATTTTCAATTGGACGCAGGAAAGCTCAAGCGCGCCCAAAGGGCGTTGCAGGCAGTGACAGAAACGGAAACTATCGAGCGCGCGCTCGACGTCGTCATCACGGAACACTTGAGAAACCGGTTGGCGGTCGAAGCCAACGACCGCTTCGTCAAAAGCGGCGTCGATATAAGTGACACATACGGGACATTGGACAAGTAGATGCAGCCGGTTCTCTTCGACTCTTCCATTTACATTACCGCTTTACGAACTGGAGACAAGGCCGCCCTGTCGCTGAGGCGGTTGGCCGTCGACTCTCCGATTTGGCTGAGTGCGGTCGTACTCGAAGAGCTATACGCCGGAATTGCTCCTCGCGGTCGGCATGTGTTGGAACGATTGGAGCGTGACTTCGAGAAGGCGAGGCGAATTCTGGTACCGAGCCTCAACGACTGGACCCAGACCGGCAAAGTACTCGCCCGTTTGGCCGCCAAGTATGATTACGAGAAAATTGGACAGGGCCGACAGACGAATGATGCGCTGATTGCAATGAGCGCTGCCCGCCTGGGGATCACTGTGATCACCTCGAACGCACGAGATTTCCTGCGACTTGCCGAGTTCCGTCCTTTTCAATGGAAGGTCCACGATTTCAGGAGCAGCTGACACTATCCACACGCTCATGCCCGCAAATCGCAAAGCAACTTGGCTTTGTGGGTACCGTGTATCGGGCCTTTCACAATTTTTCCAAAAAGCCTAAGGATGAAAGTCTCTCCTCAACGATCGTTCCACGGATGTAGTCCTCAAGCCGATACTTGGAGAATTTCGCCTTTCCAAAAAAATGATGACTCCGGCGTCAGGATTCTCGAGATTCCTCAACGCCCAAACGTGCAACGCTCATTTTTCCAGAAACAAGTGATTTTCGAACTGTAGGGATGAACCATTCCGAGCCTCGCTTGGCGATCTCTTTCCCACCCTTCCTTCCAAGCTTGACGGCGGCGGGATCTTTTTTCGTCGGCAAAATTCAGAGGGTCTAGCTTTAGTC
>DATNLB010000742.1:0-5573 GCA_035603095.1 Candidatus Acidiferrales bacterium | reverse complement strand
GGATGGGGATCTTAAGTCTTTCAACAAGTTGGAACGTGGTTGGAGTGTCGGGATCGCGGGCATAACTCGCAGGAGCAAGGAATTGTCGAAATCCTCAGGGCGTGTGGGCACGGTGAGAGTCTTTATCGCCGACGGCAGTCGCATGAGCTGTCAATTAATCGCGGCGGCGTTGCGGCGAGGCCGCTATCGGACCAGGGTTGTCGGGTACGCGACTGACGCGGTTGGAATTCGCGAAGGACTCGGCAAGAACGAAGCCGATGTTGCAGTGATCGGTGCTCGACTGGAAGAAGAAGCCTTGGCTGGTTTCAACGTGACGCGAGAGATACGGGCTTCGAACTCCAAGCCCAGTGTCGTCATGATACTCGATTCGAGCAAGCCGACTATGGTCGTCGAGGCATTCCGGGCAGGAGCCAGCGGCGTATTCTCCCGGGATCAATCGTCTGAGCTGCTGTGCAAGTGCATCCACGCGGTACACCGGGGGCAGGTGTGGGCTAGCAGCAAGGAATTGCACTTCGTGATCGAAGCCCTGGGCCCGACTCTGCAAGCTAAATCGATAAGTCAGAAAGTATCGGGCTTGCTGACAAAGAGGGAAGAAGGCGTTGTCCACTTGGTAGCCGAAGGTCTCACCAATCGCGACATTTCCCACCAGCTCCATCTGAGCGAGCACACCGTCCGCAACTATTTGTTTAGGATCTTCAACAAAGTGGGAACTTCGAGTCGGCTGGAGCTGGCCCTTTACGCCATCGACCGGAGAGAAGACGATCATCAGCACAATTCACTGGCTGCCATGGAAGCGCCGCTTATAGTTGCAAATCAATCCATGTCCGCAAGACGGTCCTGATCATGTCTCGCTGGGCGAGTTCGGTTTATCTGTCACTAGCAACCCTGAATGATCGACGGTCTAGGATCTCGATGCGGGCTCTTGGTCCGAGGACCGTGCGCAAAGTATCGTCCGTGTCATCACTCTACCGGGTCGCCAGTTCCCCAGAGTTGAGACCTCATCCTGATCAGCGACGTAATCTTAATCGAGCATCTCTGCCCTCCTACTATCTGTCTGCGGAGTCACCTTCGGCCTCCTGTCGGTTGATGGGCCAAGCGAAGCCCCCGATCAACAAGGGCAGTCTAGGTACATTTGTACCTAACGCTGGCCGGTCAGCGTCTCAAGACGTGCAAGGTAACATCCTGGTGACATTCCTTCTCTTGTACCTTCGCGCTTACGCGTTTACTGTGCGTCTAGACAGATTCGTGGGGGGTGATGGTTGAATACTGGACGCCCACAGAGAAGGACCCTCCGTTTCCCATTAGAAACACCGGTTACATTTTGCTGGAAGAATGGGAATGGGGAGCCCCTTCAGGGAGAAGGCCGCAGTCGTGACGTCAGTGAGCACGGTGCGTTTGTTATCGCGCCTATTTGTCCTCCAGTCGGTGCGAGTTTGGTACTAACAATTGATCTAGAAGGAATCCCAGATGAGATCGGATCACTTCCGATTGAGGTCGAGGGTGAGGTCCTTCGGGTCGAGCAATCCCGCGCTGAAATGGAGACGGGCGGTTTTGCGATTCAATATTGAAGGGATCGTCCCGAAAGAAATCAAGGACAGATCTCCCAAGGAATTTGGCAGCGTGATTCTGCCAAGGATATTGCGGTCGGCATTGAACAATGAAACGTTTCACAGTCGAAGCCGATCGTAAGTTAAATCTTATCAAAGACTTACAGGATTAGAGAACTGTAAGTCACAGGGCGGAGCTTCATGCTTTCTGAGCCAAGGGCCTTACCTGACAGCAACTTTTGTGAGTCATCCTGGTATGCGATCTATACTCGTCATCAGCACGAGAAGATGGTGGCCCAGATTCTCACCAGTAAGGGATTTGAGGCGTTTCTTCCGCTGTACGAAACCACCCACAATTGGAAGGACCGGACCAAAGCGCTCTCATTACCTCTTTTTCCATGTTACGTATTTCTCAAAGGTGGCCTCGAGCGCCGTCTGCAGATCGTAACAACGCCAGGGATGTACGGCATCGTCTCAAGTGGAGGCCAGCCGGCTGCGATTCCTGATATCGAGATCGAAGCGATTCGACGAGTCGTCGAAAGCGGTGTGCCGGTCGAGACGCATCCCTACCTTAAATGCGGAAACTGGGTGAGGATCAAGTGCGGCCCCTTGGCAGGGATCCAAGGGATCCTGGTGCGGAAGAAAAATATCTCCCGGCTGGTGCTATCCGTGGAGATATTGGGGACGGCCGCCGCCATGGAAGTTGCCGCATTCCAGGTTGAGGCAATAACCGCCACGCCTGCCAGAGATTGCAATATCGGACATGGAGCCGGTTCGCGGCGCACCCGAAACCCTGAAGCCATTGCTCTAGCTTAGAGGAAGGGATGCCTGCAACCGGGCACCGATAGGGCTCGTGGAAGCTCGAATCTAAGAGCGGACCACTCAGATCCGCGCCACATCAATGCCGAACAAGTTGAAACAGATCAGGATGCAAGCCTCCGAGTCAACGCGAGACTTGCAATCGAGGATGCCATGAGAAGGTGGATGTATTTATCGGCAGCAATATCGCTAGTGTTGTTTTCGATTTCGGCGCAGGCACAAGGGCCGGCGCCAAACAATATCAAGAGTGAGAGCGCCAAGGTCCTGAGCACAGGAGGGACCACTTCGCAGCCGCCGAAGCAAGTGACCGAGGATCCCAACTACTCCATCGCCCCCGAGGACGTCCTCACCATCGACGTATGGAAGGAGCCAGAGATCTCCCGCACCGTCCCGGTGCGCAGAGACGGGAAGATTTCTCTGCCATTGCTAAACGACGTGCAGGCCGCGGGATTGACTCCTACACAGCTTAGCTCCGAAATCGTGGAAAAGTTGCGCGCGACAGTCGTGCATCCGCAGGTGACCGTGATCGTGATGCAGATGAGTGGCCAGCGGATTTACATTCTGGGTCAAGTAAATCGCGGCGGAGCCTATCCGCTAGTGCCTGACATGACAGCGATGCAGGCCCTCTCGGTCGCCGGGGGATTCACTCCATTCGCCAACGTGAAGAAGATCTACGTCACGCGCTCCGAAAACGGCCAAGAAAAAATATTCCCGATCAACTACAAGGAAGTGGTAAGCGGGCGCAAGACTCAACAAAATATTCATTTGAAGGCTGGCGATACGATAGTCGTGCCGTAGGGGAAAAACATGGCTAAACTGGTTCGCATTCACAGTTGCGTGCTCCTTCTGGTGATCTTATTTGTGCCGGCAGTCCAGGCACAACAATCCGACTCGGCCAAAAATGATACGCGCGAACAACCGGTCGCACCTGCTCCAGCACCCTTGCCGGCCGGGAGCACCGGCGTATTGGCTCTGATCTCCGCCCAAGCGCCGACTGAGGAAGTCCAGGCAGCGGGCAACAATCGGCCGCTGAGTGGCGTCCAGGAAGCGACTCTGGGTCCGAATTTGGGCGCCCGCAACTTCCTTGTGCCAAATATTAGCGTAACGTCGCAGATTGCCACGAATTCCTCCGGGTCAGGTTACACTCGGCCAACAGCTTTCAGCTATCTGCTGGGCACGCTGGACTTGAATCGCGTGTCCGATCGCTCCGAACTCCTTCTGCACTATGCGGGTGGCGGAATGTTCTCGTCGTATCTAAACTCCGCTATCCAAGACCTGGAGTTCTCTTACAGCTACAGATGGCGGCGCTGGTCGCTACTGGTGGGCGACCAAGTCAGCCTGCTCTCGGAATCGTCGTTTGGATTTGGAGGTGTCGGAGGCCTGGCATTCCTCAACGGCGGTTCTCTGTTCGGTTCTGGCGGAGTGCCTGGTTCCTTTCTGAATCCGTCTTTGAATCCCAATCAGACAATTCCAACTATTTTGGCGCCACGATTGAGTAATACTGCGGTCGCGCAGATAGAATACGCGCTCAGCCCACGTTCTTCGTGGACCGCCTCCGGCTCTTACGGGATGCTGAATTTTCTGGGTGTGGGCTTCATCAACAGCGCCGATGGTGTATTTCAAACAGGTTACAACTACTCACTTAGTCCGCAGAGCTCGGTCGCGGTGATCTACCGCTTCGATGCTTTCCGGTTTACGCATGTTCCTCAGACGATCGAGGACCACCTGGTGCAGTTTGGGTATGCGCGCTATGTGACCGGAAGAATAAGCCTCCATCTCGCTGCTGGTCCGAGCATGGAGATGCTCCGGGGGGTTGTGACGGGTTCCGCGAACCGCCTTTCATGGGCTCTGGATAGCTCACTGAATTACCAACTGGATCACACAATGCTCCAGCTTAGTTATGATCACCTGGTGACCGGGGGAAGCGGAGTGCTGGTGGGGGCGCAGACGGGCCAGCTAGAGGCGACTCTTGAGCGAAAACTGACTCCGAGATGGCAAGGTTCGGCCTCGCTGGGGTACGCAACCAATCGGAGCCTGTTCCCACCTACCACGACCTTGGGCAAGCAACAATACAACTCCTGGTATGCCGCGGTTCGATTTAATCATCAATTGCGGCCGGGAACCGCCCTTTTTGTGGGTTACGGCGCACGGCGGCAGGCCATGAACGCCGCCGCTTGCGCCACCCTGAATTGTGGAACCAGCTCGGTTGGCCACGAGGTTTCTTTAGGTTTCAATTTTGGCCTGCGTCCGGTGTTATTCCGATAGCCGCAGCGATAGGCAGGACAAACACATGCGCCAGGAGTGATCGCGTCTTTGTCGAGAAACCATGCAGCCGGAAATGATGCCCGAAGCTTTGGCTGGCTGCGATCCCCGGCCGTTCTAGGAAAAGCTTGATCTGATGGAGACCGAAAATCATGACCTATAGGCCAAAAACAAGATGTCTACAGAGAGGCCAGCAATGCCTGACAAATTAGAGGAGCGGGTTCCACGCAACTGGGAAGAGTATTTCGCCATCGCCGTGCGACGGCGCTGGTGGATATTGCTTCCCCTGTTCCTGTCTTGGCTGGCGGTATGGGGAGGGAGCTGGTTTTTGCCAACCACCTATCAGTCCGAGGCGCTGATCTCAGCGGAACAGCAGAAAGTGTCCGACTCATACGTTATGGAGAACGTCAACGTAAATCTCCAAAATCGTTTGCTGAGCACTGCGCAACAGGTTCTTAGCCGTGCCAGCCTGCACGCAATCATAGAGCGCTTCAAGCTTTATGCCAGGCCTCCCCAGATGAGCGGGTTTTTCAAGCCCAAGGATCCCGTCGATTCCATGCGGAGCGACATCAAGATTGATCTCGTAGGGTCGCCAGGATACCGCGGAGAGTTTGTTACCTTTAAGATTCATTACACCGCCGATACGCCCGAGCTTGCACAGCAGGTGAATAGCGAGCTAACGTCCCTATTTATCAACGAAAATGCAAAGGCTGAGCGACAGCTTTCCGAAAATACGACGGCCTTTCTGCAGAACGAGCTGACGGACGCGCGTGCCAAGATGGAAGAGCAGGAAGCTGGAGTCGCCGCGTTCAAGGCCAGACACGCGGGAAACCTGCCCGGGCAGTTGCAAAGCAATGTCCAAATCCTGGCAGGGGTGCAAGCGCAGTTGGCGAGCACGCAACACGCCTTGGACACTTCCAAGCAACAGAAGATCTATCTGGAATC
>DATNLB010000508.1:0-2125 GCA_035603095.1 Candidatus Acidiferrales bacterium | reverse complement strand
GTGATGCTGCGAGGCGTCGTCGATCAGCCCTTCAGTGATCGGCCGCGAGTAATGCCAGATCACTCGGCCGGTTTGCGCATCCAGCGCAAAGGCATCGTTCGCGGAAGTGACAAACATGAGGCCATCGAACGCCACCGGCGTGACTTCCAGGCTATTCGAATTAGGCGCGTGGAATACCCATTGTGCGCGCAATTGCCCGACATTCTTCGCATTGATCTGCTCGAGGCTGCTGAACCGGCGGCCCGTGTAATCGCCGTTGTACGAAAGCCAATTCGCCCCCACAGGCAGAGCGCCAAGAGCATCTGCAGTCACCTGGATCGAAGTGGATACGGAAACGCTACTCACCTCTTGCGCCTGCGCGGCCGTTTGCCGAGTAAAAAAGCTGCCACAAAGCACTGCGGCGAGAAGCGAGAAGGTTCGCAACAGGACGAAGAAACCCCATGCATTTGCCCGAATGATGAAAATACCAACCATATCGCAAAGGTGTCTATACTATAGCCCGCTTCCGAGTTCCAGCCCCAATCTCAATGTTTAAATCGAATCAATCTCGCTTACCTTGTCCTAGAGACGCCCAAACTTCTTCACCGCTTCCTGGATGGACTTGAGCTTTTCGATCCACGCATACATGGAGTGCTCTTTGAAGTCCATCTCCTGCGCCAGCGCAAGGATTTGCCCCGCCGTCGCGCGCGGAACCACCACCACGCCATCGGCATCCGCCACAATAATATCTGCGGGATTCACCGCCACTCCGTCACACACGACCGGAATGTTCGCTCCCGCGAAGCGGTAGTGGCTGACCGAAGTGGACGGCACGATTCCCAGCGCGTACACGGGGAAGCCGATTTTCTGCAGATAGGCGGTGTCTCGTACTCCCCCATCGATCACTGCGCCGGAAAAATCGCGCGCTGCCATGGCCGTTCCCATCAGGCCGCCCATCCCCGCAATGTCGGCGCCGTCTTCGACTACCATGACGTAAACGGAATTCGCCGACCCCTGGTCGATCGCCGCAAGCATCCCCTTGAGCGCGTCCGGATCATGATTGCTTTCTTTCTTCAACATTACTGTCACTGCAAATCCGGCGAATTTCGCCGGGAAAATCGGCCGCATGCGATGCGACATGTACATCTTGCGTCCGCTGATTTGTTCCAGCGCATCCGAAACGGAAGCGGCTTCGACGTGCCGGAATCCTTCCAGCAAGGAAGCATCGTCGTTCGGCTTCGCAGCTTCTTGCCGGGCTTTCGCGGAACGTGGCCAGGCCCATCCCGCAACTCCCACAAGGAAAAGAGCTGCAGCGAGAAGTGCTCCGCAGGCAAGCGCGCGGCGAGGAAAACGAACGACTCTGCTCATGGACTCCTCCAAGAAGTCAGGCTGAAGCGCGGACTCTAACACTGTTTTGCGCGCGCGGTAGAGGCTCACATACTCGAAACCGGGGGCTCCTATCGCGGGAACGCCAATTCCTAGCCGCCTCATTCGAATTTCGCCGCGCAGAAACAGGTTGACGCGCGCTGCTCAATGAGATATCACGGCGTTCCATTGTGAGCGGGATTTTTTTGTAATCCCAACGTTATTTTCAACTGCTGAAAATTCACAGGGAGCGCGGCAAAGCCGGTATCTGCCGCCACGAGCCAAATGTTCGCCATCCGTTCGCATATCGGGGTTAGCAAGAGGGCAGCTTTCCTCTTACATTCCTCGCGCCGCTTTTTCTACGCTGCGATTGTTGCAGCAGTCTTTGCTGCTTGCGCATTGCTGGTTCATGCCGCGGCGCAGAGGGGAAATCCTGCTGCGAGAAAAAATCAGCCTGGCCGTTCTGCCGCGGCGGATGGCCGCAAAACGTTCGAATCGGTTTGTGCCACCTGCCACGGCCTGGACGGGCGAGGCGGCGAGCGCGGGCCCAATGTCGCCACACACGCCGAAGTTCAGCAGTTGTCCGACGCGGACACTCTGCGCATCCTGCAGGCGGGAATCCCCGCGGCGGGCATGCCCCCGTTTGGCGCGCTGGGCGTGCCGAAGCTCCAGGCCGTGATGGCCTACTTGCGGATTCTCCAGGGAGGAAGCAAGGCTGCGTCTATTCCCGGCGATCCGCAAAGAGGCAAGTCGCTTTTCTTCGGAAAGGCGGGTTGCGCGA
>DATNLB010000634.1:0-13779 GCA_035603095.1 Candidatus Acidiferrales bacterium | reverse complement strand
TTGACGGGATCGGCGCTCAGGCCGAGGATGGCGACACCCAGCTTGTCGAAGTCTTTTTTTGCGTCGCGAAACTCGGACGCTTCGATAGTTCAACCGGTGGTGTTGGCTTTGGGATAGAGAAACAGGAGGACTTGCTGGCCGGCGAAGTCTGCGAGAGAGAGTTCTGTGCCTTCGTCGGATTGCAGGCGGAAGGCGGGGGCTTTGGAACCGAGTTTGAGCATTTAGAATTTTCCTTGCGTTAGACCTTGAAAGAGAAAGCGGACGGCCTTGGAAGGCCATCCCTACAACTAAGACGCAGTATACGTCCAGATGTTTCAGCCAGGGCCGAATCCTGCCGAAAACGCGGGACGGGATGATTGGCGATCCTGGTCGGAGGGCCTAAGGTTGAACAGACGGCTGTGGGGCAGTAAGGCTGTGGACGACGGAAAAGCGGCGGCGAGCCTCCGCACTCCAAGAAAATCAGGAGAGGAGCTTGCGCAAGATGTCGTTGACGGCCTGGGGGTTGGCTTGGCCGCGGGTGGCTTTCATGACCTGGCCGACGAAGAATTTGAAGACACCTTCGTTGCCGGATTTGAACTTGGCGACGTTCGCAGGGTCCTTGGCGATGATTTCGCGGGCGGCCCGCTCGATGGCGGTATCGCTAACCTGCGCGCCGAGGCCTTCGGCGGCGACGATTTCGGAGGCGGTGCGGCCGGATTCGAACATGGTGGCGAAAACTTTTTTGGCTACGGCGCCAGTAATTTTGGCGGATTCGACTAGCTTCAAGAGTTCGGCGAGGGCGGCGGGCGAGACAGGGCTTTCGTCAATTTCCTTGCCGGAATCTTTCAGGCCGCGGAGGAGTTCGGTCTGCATCCAGTTGGCGGCGGCTTTGCCGGGGGCTCCGGCTTTGACGACGGATTCGAAATAATCGGCGAGCGCCTGCGTGTTGGTGAGGACTTCGGAGTCGTAAGGCGTAATGCCGAAGGAGCTGACGAAGCGGGCGCGCTTGGCCTCCGGCAATTCGGGGAGGGTACGCAAAACTTCATCGCGCCAGGCGGCGCTGACGTGGACGGGGAGCAGGTCGGGCTCCGGGAAATAGCGGTAGTCGTGGGCTTTCTCTTTCGAACGCATGGAGACGGTGTGGCCTTCGGCTTGATTCCAGAGGCGCGTCTCCTGCGAGATGCGCCCGCCGGATTCGAGGGCGCCGATGTGGCGGTGGATTTCGTACTCGAGGGCTTTTTGCAGGTAACGGAAGGAGTTTAGATTTTTTACTTCGACCTTGGTGCCGAATTCCTTCGAGCCACGCGGGCGCACGCTCACGTTGGCGTCGCAGCGCAACGAGCCTTCTTCCATGTTGCAATCGCTGACGCCGGTGTAGAGCAGGATTTGGCGGAGAGTGGTGAGGTAGGCGTAGGCCTCTTCGGGCGTACGCATGTCCGGCTCGGAGACGATTTCGCTGAGGGGGGTGCCGCAGCGATTGTAGTCGATGTAGGTTTTGGCGGCGGACTGTGAAAAACCTTCGTGAAGATTTTTTGCGGCGTCTTCTTCCAGGTGTAGGCGAGTGATGCCCATGCGTTTTTTGGCGCCGCCGACTTCGACTTCGAGCCAGCCGCCGGTAGCGAGCGGCAATTCGTATTGCGAGATTTGATAGCCCTTGGGCAGGTCCGGGTAAAAATAGTTTTTGCGGGCAAAGCGCGAATGATCGTGGACTGTGCAATGCAGCGCGAGCGCGGCGCGCATAGCCATTTCGACGGCGCGCTTGTTCAGCACGGGGAGAGTTCCGGGCAAGCCCAGGCACACCGGACAGACGTTGGTGTTCGGCGGATCGCCGAAGCGCGTCGAGCAGCCGCAGAAGATTTTGGTCCTGGTGAGGAGCTGGACGTGGACTTCCAGGCCGATGACGGGCTCGTATTTCGCCAGGGCTTCGGGGGCGAGCGATGCTGCCTCTGGGGTAGATTTTGCCATAACGGAACGAAGATTATAGCAGAGCGGGGTTGTCAGTTCTCAGTTGTCAGTTTTCAGTGAAACCGGGCGCAGGGCGGGAAGCATACGCTCTGCAAAGGCATAGCTGGCGAACAGCAATGCGGCATAGCATGCGTCGCCCGCCAGAGTGTTCCAGAAGAACGGAATGCCGGCGATGTAGCAGGCGACTAGGCCGGTGCCGGTGTGCGGATAGCCGGAGAGGAATTGCCAGACAGCGAAATTCGTGACGATGAAAAACTGGATGGCGCCGAGAAGGGTGGCGAGAGTGATCCGGGCGACGGTGCGGCGGTCGCGCAGCCAGAGGCCGATGGCAACATTGACGAGGAAACTGGCGTAGACGATGGGGATTAATTTGTGGAAGCCGACAAAAATGTCGCCGAGAAATAGGGCGAGCAGGGGAAAGAAAAACGCGAGGCGGCGGTCCTTGAGGACCGCGCCGGAGAAGAGCGCCATCGCGCCAACGGGCGTGAAATTCCAGGGATGCGGGGCGATGCGCAATGCGGCGGCAAGCACGATCAGGGCGAGCGCAAGCAGCGTGCGGTAGAGCAGATTTTCTTTTTGAGAGATTTCAGCGTTCATTTTGTTGCTTCCTCCATTTGCGGCAATAGATCACACACAAAGCCAGAGTAAAACCTCACCCCTGAAGGGATGAGCTACAGAATTGGGGCAATAGATCACAAAAGACAAAGCCATCGCGGTTGACAATTTCTCCCGTTCGAATGGGGATGGGAGAATGAAAAATGGGGCCATCGAAGACGAAGGTGTGGAACTCACCGTTTTCGCCGCAAGGGTCGGCGTGGGGCGGAAGATCGCGAAAAAAGGATTCGTCCAGTTCGCGGCCGACGAAGCTGGGATCAAGTATTTTGCTGTCGATGCAGGCGGCGATGGCGCGGAAACGCTGCTCGTGGAAATGGCGGATTAACTCGCGCGTATCGCGCTTCCAGATGGGGAAGAGCGCGGTCATCCCGATGCGGGTGAGGTTTTTTTCGCGGTAGGCGCGGAGGTCTTCGAGGAAGATGTCACCGAAGGCGACTTGGCGGACACCTTGGTTGTAGAAGAGGCAGAGAGCTTCTTCCATGCGCGCTTCGTAGATGGGATTTACGCATTGCGGCGGGATGAAAACTTCGTGAAGCGGCAGGCAGAGAGATTCGGCCTGGCGCTGGAGTAGTTCGCGGCGAACACCGTGCATGGCGATGCGGTCGTAGCCTTCTGTGACGGTGGTGAGAAGGGCGGCGACTCGGAACTGCTTCTGTTGGAGCAGCGCGTGCAGCGCCATAGCGCTGTCTTTGCCGCCACTCCAGCAGAAGAGGATGGGTTCAGGTGTGTTCATCAGCGGTTTTCAGTCGTCAGTTTTCGGTTCTCAGTAAAGAGAAAAATTGAAACCTCAGGATAAGTTCAATTACGGCCGTTGAAGCGGTAGTTCATGCCGAGGCGGAAATCGCGGCCGAGGGCAGGAAAGCCGATGGCCTCTTGATATTGCTTGTCGAGGAGGTTGGTGACGCGGCCGGTGAAGGAGATGCCGCGCCCGAAGTTGTAGCTGGTGGCGAGATCGAAGCGGGCGTATCCCGGATTGCGGGTGAGGCAAGGGCCGGTACAGACGTTCCCGATGTAGAGGCTGTCAAAATCGCTGTCGGTGCGGACGCCGGTGAAATAGCCGGCGAGGTTGAAGTTGAAGCGGCGAATGGTGGCGTTGAGCCAGAGATTACCGGAGTTCACGGGGCGGCGAAGAAGATGATTGCCGGGCTGCTCGAAGGGAAAAGCGGTAGGGACGGCTTTGAGGACGCGAGTGTTGTCGTAGGAGTAGTTTCCTTTCAGGACGAGCCAGTGATTGAGATGCGCTTCACCGGACCAATTGAGGCCGCGAGCGCGGGCGGCATCGATATTGAAGAAGAGCTTTTCGTGGCCGCCGAAACAGATGGGATTGGGCGGTCCTTGCTGCTGGTCGATCAAATCGTGAAACTGGTTTGCAAAAAAAGTGGCGGAAATGCGAAAACGAGTGGCACTGAAATATTGATCGATTCCGGCGTTGACGGTGCGGCTGCGCTCGGGGCGCAAATTGGGATTGCCGGGGTTGCAGGGGTCGGCGTCAAAGGATTCGAAGATGGTGGGTTCCTCGATGCCCTGGCCGTAAGAAATTCTGGCGCGGGTGTCTCCCAAAAGACCCTGGGAATAGCGGAGCGCGTAGATGGCGCCGACGCGCGGGACAACGCGGGTACCGAAATTGGTGTTTTCCTCGGCGCGGGCTCCCGCGCTGAGAGTGAGACGGGAGAGCGGCTGCCAGCGAGCGTCAAGAAAGCCGGCTTGATTGTTGCGGCGCGCGTGAAGGCCGCTGAGATTGTTGGGGTCGGCGTTTTCCACTTCATATTGGTAGCCAGCGGTGACCGCACCCTGGCGGAAGGAATACGTGGATTGTTCGAGGAAGCCGGCGCGATTGAATTGGGCGGTTTCAAAAAAGTTGAAATCGGGAAAGCCGTTGGTGTCGACGAAGCGCGCTTCCATGCCCGAGACGCGGTGGACCCAGTGGGAACCGGTTTTGAAGGTCCAGCTAAGATTGCCGGAAAGCTGGCGTTCATCGTCGAAGGCCGTGGGGTCCAGAGGAAAAATAGCAGCGAAGAGAGCTTGGCCGGCGCTGCCGGCGTAACTGGCGTTGCTGCGAACGGTGAGGCGGAGTTGATTCGAATCGGAGAAGCTATAGCCGATGTTGCCGGCGAAGCTGCGGTTCAAGAAGGCGTCGTTGATGCCCTGGCCGTCGGTATGAAAGTAGGAGCCGGCGACGGAGTAGTCGAATTTGTGGAGGAGTCCGCTGAGTTGAGCCCCGCCGCGAGCGGAAGAAAAGCCGCCGCCTTCGGCGAAGAGATTGACTTCCGGAATGCGGGTGGAACCCTGATGGCTGACGACTTGAATGACTCCGGACATAGCGTCGGAGCCGTAGAGGGCGCTCTCCGCGCCGTGCACGAGCTCAACTTTGTCAATGTTATCGAGCGTGAGATTCGTATAGATCAGGTCGCCGCCGGGGAGATTCACGGGAGTGCCATCGATGAGGACTTTGGTAAAGCTGGAATTGCCGCCGTCAACGAAGATGGTCGTGAAACCACCGATCGTACCGGTTCGAGCGAGACTGATGCCTGTTTGAGTGGCGAGAAGGTCGGGGAGCGAGACGGCTTGGCGCTGCTCGATTTCCTGGCGGCCGATGAGATCGACGGGCGCAGGGGTGTGGTCGAGATCCAGCGGCTGGGCATTGGCGGTGACGACGACGTTTTCTGAAACGCGCTGTATTTCGAGGCGGAGATCGATCGAGTGATTTTCCGCGGTGGCCAGATCAAGAACGAAGTCACGATCGACAAAAGACGGATGTTGGAAATGAATGTGGTAGCGGCCCGGTGGAAGAACCAGGAGATAGGCGCCATCCAAGCCGGAAATCGCTGACCAGATGCGCGCATCGGCGCCGTTCTCTAACTGGGCGGCGACTCTGACGTTGCCGACGCCGTAGCCGGAAAGATCCGTGAGTTTTCCGGAGAGATGCGCGTCGGGTGAATTGCTTTGCGCTTGCAAGGAAAAGCTGACTACTGAGACTGCGAAGAGAAGAAAGGCAGTTCGAAGAAGAGACGTTTTCATTTCGTCCTCCGCTCCCTCTCGCGCGGGAGTTGAAGGTTGTCCGGTGCGAGCAAAATGAATCGCACGGCTGCGAACTTCGCCGGTCTCCTGGCTTGGCGGTAGCTCCGGCCCGTTCGAATGAGGGCCGTTGCGGGGCCTTCCCGAGGCGTCGCCCAGCGATGGAGCGACTGGCCGCAGTGGCCTGCGCATACACTGAATCCGCCTTACAGTCGCGCGGCGGCGACGGCTTACTATTTGACGATTCCGAAGAGGCTGGAACCGGCAATCCGTCTTCCCGAGCACGAAGTTCGCGGTGAATGTGATCCACGGCGCGGGGCCGCAGGGTTGGGGTTAACGAGAAGAAGGGCGAACTAAGTTCGCCCCTACATTATGTTCCAGACAAAACGGTGACGCGTGGCCGCCCGGAGGAACCGAGTTCCACCGAGAGCGGCGTCTGGAAAACTTGTTCGAGCAATTCGCGCTGGTAAATATTCGCAGGAGGACCGACGCGCAAGCACCGGCCGCGCTGCATCAACACAACTTGATCCGCATACTCGGCCGCGAGATTCAATTCGTGCGTCACGACGACGACGGTATAGCGGTTCTCAGCAGCTAGCCGCCGAAGAGCATCCAGCAAACCGATCTGCGCGGCGATATCCAAGTGGAGAGTGGGCTCATCGAGCAGCAGAAGCAGCGGCTGTTGCGCCAAAGCGCGCGCGAGGATGACGCGCTGTTTTTCTCCGCCGGAAATTTGATTCATCCAGCGGTCGCTGAGATCAGCGGCACCGACCTGGGCCAGGGCGTTTTTCGCAATCAAGATATCGTCTTCTGATTCGAACCGCAGCGAGGGCCGATGGGAATGGCGGCCTTGCAGGACGAATTCCCAGGCGCGCGCGGGGAAGAGCAAAGCGCTCTCCTGCTGGACCACGGCGATGCGCTGCGCGCGTGTGCGTGGCGTAAGCGATTGGGTGACGAATCCGTTGAGCAGAACGCGGCCGGACAGGGGCGCGAGAGCGCCGGAGATCAAATGCAACAGGGTGGATTTACCGCTGGCATTTGGCCCGAGAATAGCGACGATTTCGCCGGGCCTGGCCTGAAAACTTGTCGCTTCCAGAGTGAAAAGCGGGGCTTGCGCGGGACTTGCCGAATAGGCGTAACTGACCTGTTCGACGCTCAAGCGTATTTCGTTGGCCAAGCGGTTGGCTTCGGCAAGATGCCGCGCGTGAGCTGAACCGGCGCTCATGAGAGCTTCCGGCGCAGCAAGTAAATGAAGAGCGGCGCGCCAACAACGGCGGTGACTGCGCCGACGGAAACTTCCGTCGGGGCAACTATGGTGCGCGCCAGCGTATCCGCAAAGACCAAAGCAATGGCTCCGCCCAGCGCAGCGGTCGGCAATAAAGTGCGATGGTCCGATCCAAAAATGAAGCGTATCGCATGAGGTACAATCAGGCCGACGTAGCCGATGGCGCCGCTGACGGAGACGGCTAATCCAGTCAGCAGAGACGCGGCAATGTAGACGACCAGTCGCACACGCGGCACGTCCACGCCCAGATGCATCGCTTCCTTCTCTCCGGACAGAAGTAAATTCAAATCCGCGGCAGTGGTGTAAATCGCTCCAGAGGCCAAGAGGAACCCGATGCCCAGGAACCAGTAGGCATTTTTCTGCAAGGGCGTGGAGAGATCGCCCATCAACCAGAACGATAGACCGCGGAGATTGCCGCTGAGAGTGTTCATCAGGAACATGATGATGGCCGAGAGGAAGGAGGAGATAATAACGCCGCCGAGAAGCAGCGTGGCGCTATCGATCTGGCCCTCGCGGCGGCCCAGAAAATAGACCGCGCCAATCGTCGCACCGGCTCCGAGAAAAGCGCCCAGCGGAGTCAGCAGGGCGGCGAACGCCGGTGAAACGGAAAGATATGGCTCCGCGATCAGCGCGAGGATGGAACCCAGCGACGCACCCATGGAGACGCCGAGAACGTAAGGATCCGCCAGCGGATTGCGCAGCAGCGCTTGAAAACTGGTTCCCGCGACGGAAAGCGACGCGCCAACAATGATGCCGAGAAGGATGCGCGGCAAACGGATATTCTTGATGATCAAGACATAATCGCTGGAGAGATCGGCGCGCTGGCCTAAGAGAACGTGCCAAAGATCGCGGCCGAGGGCGTAAAGCGAAACGGGCACAGCGCCGAACTTCACGGCGATGACCACCACGACGAACAGGATCAGCACCAGGATCGAACATTGCAGCAAGAGGCGCTGAAGCGTCAGCGGGCGCATACGAGGCCTCCGGAAATCGTCATGTGGTCATGAAGGACATCGAGGGAAAAGGAATAACGGGATGCAAGCTGCTGGTTTGGCGGGGGATTCTCCTTCTCCATCTTTTCCTTGCCGTTCTCCGGTTTTTCAACGAAGGCCTCCGGGTGAAGCTGCTTGGCGAGATCTTCGATAGCGGTGACGATCCGCGGGGCGGGCCGATTTACGGCATCGCTGATCACCGCAAAGCGGCGATTGTTCACGGCATCCAAGATGTTCCATCCGGGAAGCGTGGCGAGCGTTTCGACAGCGGGCGGAGCGGAGTCGGAATGCGAATCCGCGAAAACAAGGAATTCAGGCTGCAGCCGGGCGACTTCTTCAAGGCTAACCTGAGGCCAGTCTTGCTCGGAATCCACGATGGAGACAGCGCCGGCGAGGCGGAGGGCATCGGCGATGAAGGTGTGCTTGCCAACAGAGATGAGCGGCTGGTGCCAGACAACGAACAGAACCCGTTTCGCAGCTAGAGCGCCAACACGTTGTTGCAGATCCGCGAGCCGGTGCTGCATTTCGCCGGCGACTGATGCGCCTGCCTCGGGAACGCCCAGCACATCGGAAAGTTTTTTAGAAGAAGTGATGATTTCCTCGACGGTGTGAGGATCGGTGGCGTAAGAAGAGATTCCCAGGCCATCGAGCGAATGCACAGTCTCGAGGCGGTTCAATCCTTTGGTCACGAGAACGAGATCCGGATGCAGAGCCACAATCTGCTCCAAACTTGGGTTGATCGCGCCGCCGACCTTGGTCTTTTTCCGTGCGTCCGCGGGATAATCGCAGTAGTCGGTGTCTCCTACCAGGCGATCCTGCAAACCGAGCGCGTAGACGGTTTCCGTCAAACTCGGCGCGAGCGACACGATCCGGCGGACCGGCTGGGGAACGTGAACCGTGCGGCCGGTTTCGTCGGTGACTTCCCGGAAGATTGGTGATGCGGGGGAGAGCGGAGAAGTGCTGCTTTGAGAGCGCGCCAGCGCCGCGCAGGATAACAGCCAAGCCGCGGCAGCGGCGGAGACGGCGCTTCGGAGGCGCAGGCGTGCGAATGCTTTCACAAGTCTCCCCTGACCAGGGAATTTCACTTCACCAACAAAAAAGCCCCACGAGACACCTTGGGGCTTCCGGCATCGCTCTTTCTCGCGAAGAGCATGGGCTTCTGCGGCACGGGAGGGTGGCCTGGCTTACGGCTTTTCAGCCGATCACAGTGGCGGGACCGCGGCCGATTCACACGGCCTTCCCCGCTTCCCCTGCCTGCAAATTGAATTTTGAGTGTAAGCCGCGCCAGATGGAGTGTCAATGCACGGCTGAAAATGGCATGACTGAGAATAGAGTGACTGAATAAATGCGGCCGGTGTTCAGCGGTTTTTCCAGTTGGGTTTGCGCTTTTCGACCAGGGCGCGCAAGCCTTCCTGCGAATCCTCAAGGCGGTAAAGCTCATTCAAGAAAATGTTCATCGACTGCTTGAGGCCCTCGCGCAGCGACAAGCCCATGCCGCCGAGAATCGCTTTCTTCGCCATGGTCAATACTGGGCCGGAGTGGCCGCTAATTCTGGCCACAAGATCGTTCACCGTCTTTTCGAGTTGAGCCTCCGGCACCAGGCGATTTATCATGCCAAGTTCCAGCGCGCGCTCCGCGGTCACCGGTTCACCCGTCAGAACAAGCTCGAGCGCGACTTTGGGTCCGACGAGATAAGGAAGAATTGTGGATGCGAGCGGCGGAAAGATGCCGATGCTGATTTCCGGCTGGGCAAACCGGGCCTTCGGGGTGGCGATCACGAGATCGCCGAAAGCCGCCAGCTCCGCGCCGCCGCCGATCGCCGGTCCGTTCACCACGCAGATCACGGGCTTGCCAACTTCCAACATTCCCGCGAACGCCGCGTGAAACGCGTCAAGCATTTGAAAAACGCGCTGCGAGGTGTACTCACCGATGTCGATTCCGCCGCAGAACACTTTGCAGGCCGAATCGAGAACAATCAGTTTTACGCCGGCGCGCTCGCCGGCGTGAGCGATTCCGCCGGCGATTTCGCGCAGCATGGCTTCGTTGAGAAGATTATGTTCCGGACGATTGAGAGTTATCCTCGCGACGCCGGCGTCGATGCGGAACTTCACGTGCTCAAATTCTTCCGGTTTCCGCTGTTCCGGTTGCGATGTGAAATCTTGGGTGTTGACAGGCTCAATCATTTCCCGCGCTCCTGCGCTTTCACGGCCCTTCTGACTTGAGAAAATCGTGGAAAGCAGCCAAATCTGATGCTAGCACGGCGTTCTGTGCTATCCATGAGGAGCAGAATGTATGGTGCGCAAATAGTTCGCGGGCCAAGGGGACAGGGTTGGTGAGAAAGGCACTGAAGCTGTTGCAACGGAAAAACCATTCGCTTTGTTATTCAGCTTTTTTCTTGTGCATCTCCATGCATTGGTTATTCTGGGAACTGCCCCGAAGTTGGAGTGCCGGGGAACGCCCGAAGCGATGCGTAGGGACGTTTCGAAACGACGCTATGTCCACTGAACGAACTGCTGTGGCTGTTCGAATGGCGGGCCTGCCCGATGCCGATGGATTCCCAACCCCGTCTTCCTGGGAGCTGGCGGCGCCTTTGCGTTTCAACGCTGACTGGCAAGGCAAGAACGCTGATCCCGAAAGAGAGACGGAGGTGCGGCTACTCTGGACTCCGGAATCGCTTTATCTGCGATTCCGCGCCAGATACCGCGTCATCACCGTTTATTCGGATGCCGAGCACAACGGCCGCCGCGACCAACTCTGGGACCGCGACGTTGTGGAAGCGTTCCTCCAGCCCGACCCGACACATCTCCGCCGTTATAAGGAATTCGAAGTGAGCCCGAACGGGTTTTGGATCGATCTCGGCATCGGGCCGGGCGAGAAACACGACTTGAAGAGTGGAATGCGGCGCCGCGTTATTTTGAACGAAGCCGCCAAAACCTGGGTCGCGGAGTTGGCGCTGCCGATGAAATGCCTCGTCGAGCGCTTCGATCCTGCGGCCACCTGGAGAGTGAATTTTTACCGCGTCGAAGGAGTTGCCGAACCGCGCTTTTATTCCGCCTGGCAGCCCACGGGAACACCTGCGCCCAATTTCCACGTTCCGGAAGCTTTTGGCGAATTGGTCTTTGCAGCGTCCCCTTTGCCTCGAAAATAGGAGAGTTGCCGATCTAACTCGGAAGATTGAGACTGGCATCCCTCCTTTTTTTTCCTTATGCTTTGCTCGTGAAAAGACGACTACGGCATTTTTGGTATTTTCCGGCGGAGCGAATTCTCCGAATTGTTTTCTCTTTTCTGTCCACCGTCGCATTCGCTTGCGGCGGCTCGGCGCTGCGGGCCCGTCCGCAGCAGACGGCCAAGGAGGCTGCGCCTGCCGTCACAAAAGTCGAACCACCGAGCTGGTGGGTGGGACTCACGTCCGAGGTGATGCTGCTGCTTTCCGGGCACGATCTGGAAGCGACCCATGTTGGGTGCAATCTGCCAACGCTCCGCGTCTCGCGCACGCAAGCTTCGGCGGGCGGGAGCTATCTCTTTGTTTGGCTGAAGATTGGGGCGGACACGAAGTCTGGAACCGCCGTCTGCCGAATTGAGGCGCCGAAGGGATCGACATCTTTCGAATTGCCGCTCGCTTCCCGCGCCGCGACGGCGGGAAAGTTTCAAGGGCTTTCGCAGGAAGACGTGATGTATCTCATCATGCCGGACCGCTTCGCGAATGGCGACCCCACCAATGATGAGCCTGCGGAAGCTCCTGGCTCGCACGACCGTTCGAAACCCCGCGCGTACCATGGCGGCGACCTGCTGGGGATTCAGAACCACCTGCCGTATCTGAAGGATCTCGGCGTGACCACGCTGTGGCTAACACCCATCGTGAAGAACGGGGCTACGCAGGACTATCACGGATACGGCGCCGTGGACCTCTATACTGTCGATCCACATTTCGGCGCGCTGAAGGATTATCAGGACCTGGTCGGCGCGGCGCATAAGCAAGGAATGAAGATTTTTTTTGACGTTGTGCCGAACCATGTTGGGCCGAAACATCCCTGGGTTTCGAATCCGCCGCTGCCAGATTGGTTTCACGGCACGCTACAGCATCACATCGATTCGTTGTCGCCCCTGAAAGGCAGCTTTTACGGCAAGGCGGGCGGTCAGGCCATCGGAAACGATCCATTCGAATCTCTGATCGATCCGCACGCCTCCCTGCGGATGAAACGGAATCTCACGGAAGGATGGTTCTTCGGGATTCTGCCGGACATGAACACGGAGAATCCGGTGGTCGAACAATATCTTCTCGAAAACAGCATCTGGTGGGCGGAAATATCCGGGCTGGACGGCTACCGCATCGACACGTTTCCCTACGTCGGACGGAAGTTCTGGGCCGACTGGCACGCGGGATTGCGCCGGCTCTATCCCTCTATGACTACGATTGGCGAAGTGTTTCATCCCGATCCGACGGTAACTTCTTTTTTTGTAGGAGGAGAGCGGCGTTACGACCGTATCGATAGCGGACTATCCACGGTCTTCGATTTTCCGATGTTCTTCACGCTCATGGATGTATTGCTGCGCGGCGCACCCACGGGCCGCATTGCGGACGTGCTGCGGCACGATGCCCTGTATGCGCGTCCCGATATGCTCGTCCCGTTCTTTGCGAATCACGACGTGCCGCGATTCGCGAGCGCCGAAGGCAGCTCTCTCGCGAAGCTGAAGCTGGCGTTTGGACTCACACTTACGCTGCGGGGCATACCTGAAATTTACTACGGCGACGAGGTCGGGATGCCGGGGGGCGGCGATCCGGACAACCGGCGCGATTTCCCCGGCGGATGGATTGGTGATGCGAACGACGCGTTCACCAAGTCGGGACGCACGCGAGACCAACAGGAGATTTTCTTCTACGTTCAGGCATTGCTCAGGCTTCGCCGCGAACACGCTGCACTGCGTAGCGGCTACCTATGGCATCTGTCCTCGGACGAATCATCTTATGTGTTTGCCCGCGAATCAGAAGAAGAACGTATTGTCGTCGCCTTCAATAATGCCGATCAGCCGCGGGAGCTGCGCATTCCGTTGGCGGACACGCTGGCGCAAAAAGCAGTGGCAATCGGACTTCTCTTCGGCGAAGCAAAGGCTGAGTTGGCGGGGAAAGAAATCCACGTCACCATGCCTGCGCGATCGCTATCCATTTTTTCTTTGAACTAGGTTGGGGCGGGCATGGCTGCTAAAACGAGAGACGAACGCTCCAATTCTTTGCGGCATCGGGCACGGTCAGCGTGACGGCACGCGCCGGGCTGTCGTAGCGCCATTCGTGGATGACTTCATCCCCGATGCGAACTTCCTTGGGCGGAGCGGCGGCGCCGTACAACGTCACTTCCACGGTCTTCCACCAAGGCTGAAACGCATTCTTCTCGATGCTGCTCGCCAACCTTACGGAGTTATTCGAAACCTGACACGAATAGTTGACGCGCAGCATCTCACCCTTCTGGTAGGCGAAGGTGTGGCCGTCATCCTGATAGAGCGCTCCCCGACAATCATTGCTCGCCGTACTGGAGGGAAGATAGACACGCAATTCGAGCGGCCCATTCGGCTTCTCACCGGTGTACTGCACGAGGGGCTGCATGGGCACAATGGCGCCGGCGCGAACGTATAGCGGCACTTCATCCAGACGCGGATGCAGATTGATCTGGTCTTTGTTGGTGTGCTTCTCCGACGTCCAATAGTCGTACCATTCCCCCGGAGGCAGGAACACTCCTTGAGCATCGAGAGTCTCCGAGACTACTGGCGCCACAAAAAAATCGGGGCCGAAGAGAAAATCGCGATCGTCGCCGTAAAATTCCGTGGACTGCGGATACTGGAGGAATATGGGGCGCATGAGAGGCATCCCCGTCCGCGTGGTTTCTTCCGTATTTGTATAGATATAAGGCAGCAGTTTGTAACGCAGTTCGATGT
>DATNLB010000377.1:0-11825 GCA_035603095.1 Candidatus Acidiferrales bacterium | reverse complement strand
AGGCTGTCCCTAAAGACATTTCGGGGAGAACGAGCTATCACGGAATTTGATTAGCCTTTCACCCCTACCCTCAGCTCATCAGAGCGATTTTCAACTCACACCTGTTCGGTCCTCCAGTCGCGGTTAAGCGACCTTCAACCTGGCCAAGGGTAGATCATCCCGCTTCGCGTCTAATACCACGTACTTGTCGCCCTATTCGGACTCGGTTTCCCTACGGCTCGCTTGCGCTTAACCTTGCACGTGACATTAACTAGCCGGCTCATTAAGCAAGAGGCACGCCGTCAGGCTTTCACAGACCGAAGTCTATGCATGGCCCTCCGACTGCTTGTAAGCATACAGTTTCAGGTTCTATTTCACTCCCCTCGCAGGGGTGCTTTTCGCCTTTCCCTCACGGTACTGGTTCACTATCGGTCGCCAGAGAGTATTTAGCCTTGGAGAGTGGTCTCCCCAGTTTCCCACCAGATTACACGTGTCCGGTGGTACTCAGGATACCGCTTCGAGTCCGGTCCATTTTCGGTTACATGGCTCTCACATTCTTTGGCCCCGCTTTCCAGCGGGTTCACCTAATGTCCGGTTTGGTAACTCTACTTATGCGGTCCTACAACCCCCAAGTGTAAACACTTGGGTTTGGGCTGTTCCGATTTCGCTCGCCGCTACTTTCGGAATCTCTGTGATTTATTTTCCTCCAGGTACTGAGATGGTTCACTTCCCTGGGTTGGCTCATACCCGCCTATGTATTCAGCGGGCTGTAGCGAGAGTTCATCTCGCCGGGTTTCCCCATTCGGAAATCCTCGGATCAAAGCCTGCTTGCGGCTCCCCGAGGCTTATCGCAGCTTGCCACGTCCTTCTTCGCCTTCTGGCGCCAAGGCATCCACCGTACGCCCTTAGTAGCTTAATCATAAAACTTACTCAAGCCGTCGTTGTTCGTTTCATAGATCGGGTTGTTAACCCCGGTTCTTTTTTCGATCTTCGACGTTTTGACTTTCGTAGCTCCATACGTCCTCGCACCCGAACTTCTCGCAACCCGGGCATGGGTCACAAGGAAGGCTGCGTGACTCGATTAAAGTCACCCAGGTATCGGCTGCAGGCTTTCGTTTCTACGATCCTCAAATGATTGAATAAGCCGCCTTTTCTTCCACAGTTTTGCTCGACTCGAGCAAACTTGTAAGTAATCCACACCATGGCACCCCGCCCGACCGTAATCGGGACACAGGGTTATCGGCGTGGACTTGCCAGCCTTTCTGTTGTCAAAGAACCTTTATTCCGAGTCCATCGGAATGTCCCGGTCGGCCGTCTTACGGCCGCACATTTAAACTTGACCGCCTTGCGGTCACGCCAAATAAATTGGCTCGGGGCTTGTCTGGTGGGACTTATCCGGCCGCATTGCGCGGCCTCGCCTTCCAGCTCTGCTTACCTCAGCTTCCGCTGAGTTTTTGCTTCGTGCTTTAGTTGCCCTGCGACTCGCTGCGGAAATCCCTCGCGGAACTTCTCGCAACCAGCCACTCGCCACTAATCACTGCCGCAAAATAAAAAACCCGGCGTCGAGCGCCGGGTACAGCCACCCACACTTGGGTGGCTCCACGCGATGCTCGACTTCTTTCTAGCCTGTGCTCGTAAAGAACCTCACTATAGGATCTACTTCTTGCCTTCGCTTGATCTTACGCTGGGAAGACTTCCTTCGACCCGACTGTGATGCCCCTGCCCACTCCCGGCGATTCGTAGAACCCCGGGCCATTTGTAACTATACCAGCTTTCCTTTTTTCGTCAAGCCCCGCAATAATTATTTTGTGCCTTTTTCCTCAGCCCTGTGGACGCTGTGCAAAACCACGTTAACCCTGGGGTTTCTTCTGTCCTTCGCCTCTTCTTGCAGCTGACTCTTCGCGGCCATTCAACTCACTTCAACAGCGCGACACCGGCCTTCACTGCTGCCGCGCGCAACCCCTTGTCCAGCGTCGCCAGTGGCAACCCCTCCCGCTGTGCCAGGTCAACATACAAGGCATCGTAGCTGGCGAGGCGCAATTCGCGGGCGAGGCGAAGAATTTCACGCATGCCGGGAAATGCGCTGATGATTTCCGCTTGGGCCACGAGGAAACCCTCAAAATACCTGAGACCTTCTTCAATTTCAGCTGGGCTCAGAACGCCTCGCCACTGCACTGCGGCCAGCACATTCGTGACTTCCAATTGCCAAAAGCCTGGCACAACGGCACGTTCCCCAGCGCGAACTCTCTGTTGTACGAGAGCAGCGTAAGGATCGGGGTTCTGGTCTACGACCCATGCAAGGGCAACGGAAGCATCCAGTACGAATCGCGTCACCTGCGTCCTTCTTCAATCAAATCCTTGACTGTCACACCCCGCAGGGATTTCGCGCGTTTGCGAATTCGCTCCATCCCCTCGAAGATTTCATGGATGTCCACTTCTTCTCGCGCGGGAACGATTTCCGCCGCAAGCTTCCCTCTCCTCGTGATCCCGATCCGCTCGCCACGCGACGCCCGCTCCACCAGTTCGGAGAGCTTTTGTTTCGCTTCGAATAGTCCGACTTTGCGCATCACCGCACCTCCTACTACTCTCGCTGCAATCAACCTAGATGATTAGTCTAGATGATTGAATGAAAAGGAACAAGCCCCGCAACGAGCCCGCCTCCTCGAAGAGCATTTTGGCAACGACTATCGCTGCCATAAGGCCTCCACCTGGTATTGGCATGCCTTCGGTGCCGAGACGAGGAAGGGGTCGTTACCGGCCGCGAGACTAGAATTCCCTGTTTATCCTGCATTTAGGCAGGAACCGATAGATTGTGTTGATGCGGGAGTCATCTCCCGCGTTGAGGAGAAATCATGAAGACCAATTATTTGGTAGCGCTTCTGGCCGGCAGCTTACTGCTTGCGGGTGCCGTCTCCGCCCAGGAAAAGAAAATCAAGCGGTCGGACCTTCCGCCTGCTGTCGAAAAGACGGTAGCGGCGCAGAGTGTGGGAGCCACCATACGGGGCTTCTCGACAGAAAGAGAAAAGGGCCAAACCCTCTACGAAGTGGAAATGACCGTCAACGGCCATAGCAAGGATGTTTCAATGGCCGCCGATGGTTCCATCGTAGAAGTCGAGGAGCAGGTTGCGCTGGATTCACTCTCACCGGAAGTCAAAGCGGGATTGCAGGCCAAGGCCGGTAAAGGAAAAATTCTGAAGGTTGAATCCCTCACTAAAAAGGACAAGCTCGTGGCCTACGAGGCTCAGGTCGATACGAACGGGAAGAAATCCGAAGTTCAGGTAGGACCCGACGGCAAATCGCTCGATCACGAAGAGTAGAGCGCCGAGGCTTCACTTCATTCTTGGCAGGGGGCGGGGCGCGGCCCTTATGTTGCGAACCGCTCTCGCGGAAACCTGACCCTGACTATCGCTTCCCGCTCGGCTGGCCAGACCCAGGAGACGCCACTCGGGATTCTTTGGCTCTCAGTAGCTGATTTGTCACCGCGTGGCGCGTGGAAAGGACCCTGTTCCGGGATTCAAGAACAAGCCCTTGTGTTTCCCGGCTGCTTCCACTTCCGCGCGACAATGGCGCAACACGACCTGCGTATTTTGTGTGGAGAGTTCCGCGCCGAAGCCACTTCCGCCGTCTGCGGGAAGCAAGCCGACGACGTGCGAAAACTCGTGCAGGAGCGCAGTGACCTGGGCGTCAAGGGTGCCCCCTAAATAGAGATCAAGGCGCAGCAACTGGGAAGCGCTAAGCCCTCCCGGTCCTCCATCTTTCGGGACAATTCGCACCCCCGAGCGAAGTTGAAAGAAGGCCCCTTTTCCGTTGATGGTGATCGTGGAGCCGGCGCTGGCATCCTCGATGGAGCTGGCCACATAGGGCTGCTGATAGAGCCATCCTCCGGCACCGTTCTGTAATTTCAGAGTGTATTGGGGACCGCTTTCGTCGATCATGTAGCGCAGCGATCGGAACTTCCTCGCAGCGTCTGGTTCGGCCTGCTGGAACCATGCCGCGCATCGGTTGCGGCCCTCCAGAATTTCGAGCACCTCCTCGCGTGTCCTCTCGATGACCAGTCCCTGTTCGCCCATCGCTTTCAATTCCTCCAGAACAGGATCCTCGTTGGCCTTTTCCCGGACGTCTGCATGCCCCAATGAGGCGGTCGCGCTGCTATCGAAGGCCACCTCGGCGCACACTCTGTCCGAACGGTCCGCCTCGCGCACCGATCCGCCCCTTCGTTGCAGGCTAGGAACCGGTTGGCGATCTCCGCACGGCCGTGGAACGAGCGTTGGGCGAGCCATAGATGTGGTGGAAATGATGGATTGGTCTTGCGAATGCACAGCATTGCTGGAAATAAGCGAAAACCCGAAAGCAAGAAACACTACGGCGAATCTCCTGCCTGCCCACAGCATCGGAGCCTCCCCAGACGGACTTGTTTTTCACCACAGTCCGTCCACTGGGGGAGCGCTTCACCCAGGCCGCCCGCTCACCGCGGCCTTGCAAACGGTCGATTTGCTTTCTATATAGACGAAGGAATGCTGTCAAAAGTTTGATGCAATTAGGTGGGTGGGCGGAGAAACCGTGCTGTTTTTTCAATTCGAAGAAGAAATCAAATTGTACGTTGCTGCCGCTCTCCTTATTCCGGAAACGCTTTCGCGTCGATTCCCGGCAGGAGCTTCAAGGCATTCTTGTAGTACACCTTTTTCAAAACTTCATCCGGCACCTGGAAGCCGTACATCCGCCAGAACGCGTGGCGCTTGCGGTAATACTCAAAATATTCGTCGCGCGTTTCGAGCGCCCTGAAATACCACTTGTATTCGTTCACTTCGTAAATGTCTTTCCCCATCAGCACGCGGTCCTGGTACTTGACCAGAAAATCGTGCGCCGCATACGGCTGCCGCCCCAGCTCCGCCAGCACCGCAGCGATGTCCACGTACACATTCGGATTTGCATCAAAAAGTTTTCCGAGCCGCTCCAGGTCGTTCCCGTGAAATCCCAGATGCGCCGCGATGAAATTCGTCTTGGGGTGCTTCGCAAACAGGTGATCGCGCTCCGTCATTAGAGTTTCGAACGGCGGATATTTCGCGGGCGGCCGCGCGCGCCCCGGAAATTCCTTCAACTCCTCCCAGCGTTCGTTGTGGTAGTCCCACGGATCGAAAAACGCTGAAGGCTCCGCCACGTGAATCAGCACGGGAATCTTCAGCTCCGCGCACTTCTCAAACACGGCATCAAACTCCGGATCGTCCACGTGCACGCGCTCTCCGCCGGCATATTTCAGGTCCATCCCGAAATTTTTGAAAATTTTCAGCCCTTGCGCGCCGTTCCGAACGTCCTGCTCCAGCCGCGCCGCCACGCGCTTCCCGAATCCCGGGGTGTTCAGGTCGTCGTAACTCATGTTCGCGAACACCACAAACCGGTCCGGATAGCGCCCCTTCATCACTTGCACTGTCTTCTTCAGCGCTTCTCCCGTCCCGCCGCTCAGGTTCACCATGACGCGCAGATTGATGGTGTCCATTTCTTTGACAAGGCGGTCCACTTCTTCCGGCGTGGGATTCCAATGATGGCTGTGAATATCGATGAACGGAAATTTCGCCCGCTCGATCTTGTGTTCCTTAGTAACCAGCGTCGATTTCGGCTGGTATTCGTCGATCGTCGGTGTCTGCTGACTCTTCTGCGAAGTTTGCTGTTGCTGCGTCATACCGGCGCGCGGCCAAACGATGAACACTGCAAACATGCCTGCGAGGAGGAACGAAAAAAACGTGATGGTTTGCCCGGAATTCATAATGTCCCTTGGGTCCTTGAACGTCCCCCATATTTTCCCACAGGAAGGTGGACCAGCGCCCCGGAATCCTCTGCTAGTATCAGTGGCAATGCCTCAGCCCACGTTGTTCCGTTTCCTTTTGCTCGCCGCGCTGGCCGCAATCGCCGGGTTTCTTGCGCTGGCCATCGCCGTGCCCATCGAGCCGCAAGTCCCAGCGCCGCTGATTGCTCTTTTTTCACCCGGCCTGAAGCTAGCCGAGCTCATCATGCCGGAAACCCACAAATCAATGGCCTGGACCTTCGGTTGGTTCTTGCGCATAGCCATCGCCGCCAACGCCGCTTACTACTTCGGGATCTTCGCCCTGATTTCGTACCTTGCGGATCGCCGTCGGTCCAAATAGCTTGCGCTCTCGCCGATTACTGGGGCGCCGCCGTCGCCCTGCCCATTTTAAAATTTGAAGAATCTCTTCTCTGGCAGCCCCCTCAGCATCTCCTCATTCGCTTGGCACGGCCCGCAGCCACCCATCAACAACCAGCCGATGGGAACAGACAACCGCACCGCACAATATCACCTGGATTCGACCGCTTGTTCCGATGAGCCTGGTCTGCGCTACCAGTGTGGGCACCGGGCAAATCGTTTCATGGCCGGGCCCGGGTTGTAGTCTAGTTCTTGGTCGCTTCGCATCAGCGCGCGGCGGAGAGAGCGCCACGCTTGGATTTGGATTCCACTTCCGCGCGGCAGAAACGGAGGACTTCGCTCGTATTCCGCACTGATTTTCCATCCTGGTCTCCTTCATCCGTAGGCAGGAGATCGACCAGGTGGCCAAATTCATGTAATAGGGCGAGGATCTGCGCGTGCATCGAGTCTCCCGCATAGGGCCCCACACCCATCACGCGTGGGCCGAGAAGACTCGGGGGCCCGCCTTCCTTTTGAACTTCGACTGCCCTGGCCATGGGAGAGAAAAACGCCCCTCTTAGGTTGATCGTGATCGTCGCGTAGCTTCCGTCGCCCTGGAAAACCCTGGCAACATACGGATTCCGGAATATCTTCAAGTTACCCGGATTTCTGGATTCCAGGACGAAGTCTTCTCCCTTGCGATCTACCGTAAAGCTGAGAGTTCGAAAAGTGGCCGCCGGATTCGAATCCTTTCCCCGAAACCACGCCGAACAGGCATTTTCCGTTTGCAGGATCTCCAGAACTCTTTCGCGCGCTCGCAGAATTTTTTGACCTGGTTTCCCCATGCTCGCCAATTCCTCCTGCACTAGATCCCTGGGGGCATTGCACCCGGTTTGCGACGGGCTTGAGGGCTTGCACGGGTTCACCGTTGGCACACTCAACGGCGGCGTTTCGCAGCGCGAGTTGACATCGTCGGTCGCCGGGGTTGCTGCGTTCGGAACAGCGGCGGTGTTCGCCGGTTCCCTTGTGCATGGCGCCCGCCCCAGTGATATGTAAGCGAGAGGCAGAGGATCGGCGGCGCGACGGGTGAATTTGACAGCCTGCGGGAACGCAACCGTGCCGGAAAGACTTGGCATAAAAAGAACAACGACGGCCAGAATACTCCGACGGGCGGAATACATCTTTTTCTCCCGCCCGGACCTGTAACTCACCACAGACCGTCCTCAGAGGCGCGCTTCCAGATGGCCGTCAACCGGAAGCTGCTCACGGAACGGTTAAACCTTGATCCGGGACTAAAGAGAAAGACGAAGTTCGAAGAGCAAAGCCACCTAAAACGATTCTGGAATGATTCTCAACGTGCTTGGCTTTCTGGATTCTGCACTCTGTCGGGTTCTCACCTGCGTGAACCTCGAGAAGTACATAGCTAAATTTAGAAGATTTACTTCGCGGAAAGTCCCGTTCGAACGTGGACAGGATTTCTCATAGCCCGCGCGGAGGGGAGCAAGGCGAGATCGACGGCCTGCGACTGCCAACTCTTAACATCATTTCGCGGCCGGCTCCGAGACGTAGTAGGGCGCGCTGGCCGTGTAAATGCGCTGGTTGCCGCGGACCAGGAGGGTCCATTCGAGGAGCCGGGCGCGCTGGTTGTGCAGGAAGTATTCGTACCAGCGGCTTTCCACCAGTTCGGGAATGACCACGACAATCTTCCGGTCGGCGTGTTTCTCGGCCAGTTCGAGAATGTATTGAACGATGGGAACAATGATGAAGCGATAGGGCGATGGAAGAAGAATCAACTTGGGGGTCTCGACGCCCGCGGCCCGGAAGGGCTGCTCCACGTAGCGCCCCCACTCCGTACGCAAGAGTTCGGAATGTTCGCCAGGCTCAACGTGGATGGCGATGATTTCCGGGGAAAGACGTGAGGCAAATTCAAGCGCTTGCCTGGAAATTTGGCTCCAGCGCTCGATAGGCACCACGGCAATGGGCCGCGCGGCTTGGTTCGCCGGGACCACGGGCGCGGCGCAGCTCGTAGCCAATCTGACCATGTGATAGTGACGCCGTACCAGGCGAAACAAATAAATGAGTAAAGGAATAAAAATCACGGTGATCCAGGCGCCTTCGGCAAATTTCGCAACAAGCACGACGATGACGGTGATGCCGGTAACGAATCCTCCGAGACCATTGACCAGAGCGCTCTTTAGCCAATGTGGGCCGTGTTTTTTCCGCCAGTGCACCACCATGCCGAATTGCGAGAGCGTGAAGGCCAGGAAAGCTCCCACCGCGTAAAGCGGGATCAGCCTGTCCGTGACGCCGCCGAATATGACCAGCAAGAAACAGCTCAGCAGTGCAAGAACCACGATGCCGTACGTGTAGACCAGCCGGCGGCCCCGGTATCCGAAGGCGTGCGGCAGGTAATTGTTCTGCGCGATGGCGCGGCAAAGGCGCGGGAAATCGGCGAACGCGGTGTTCGCGGAGAGTGATAGCACGAAGAGAATCGACCCGATGGTAAGGTAATAAAAAACGCCTTTGCCGAAGACCGCGGCGATCAGCATGGAGAGAAGGCTCTGGTAGCCGGGCCGGCCCGGGTCGGTCGCCGCGATGCCGTAGACTTTCACGAGATAGGAAATTCCCGCCAGCAGCACAGCCAATAGAAAAATGATGACCGTCAGCGTGCGCTGCGCGTTTTTCACGCCGGGCTCGCGGAAGGCCTTCACGCCATTGCTGACGGCCTCGACGCCGGTGATCGCGGTGCAGCCGCTGGCGAAAACTTTCAGCAAGAGCCACAGCGTGACGGCTTCGGTCATGGCCGACGGAGGCGGCAAGGGCGTAACGGGTACAGGATGTCCTCCGCTGAGGGCGACGCGCACCAGTCCGCCGACGATGGTGATCAGGAGCGTGCCAACAAAGAGATACGTCGGCACCATGAACACCACGCCCGCTTCGCGGATCCCGCGCAGATTCAGAATGGTGATCACCACCAGAATCCCGACGCAGAGCGCTACGGTGTGCGGCTGCAGCAGGGGAACGGCGGAGACCAGTGCCCCGACGCCCGCGGAGATGCCCACCGCCGCTGTGAGAATGTAGTCCGTGAGTAAGGCCGCCGCCGCGAGAAGGCTGGGAAAGGCTCCCAGGTTGTAGCGCGCGACGGTATAGGAGCCGCCGCCGCTTGGATAAGCAGCGATCGTTTGGCGGTAGGAAAAGTAGACGATGACCAGCAGCATAATAATAGCCGCGCTGATGGGAATGATGTACTGCACTCCCAGAACGCCGAGAGGAATCAGCAAGCTGAGGGCGGCTTCCGGGCCGTAAGCCGCGGAACTGAGCGCGTCCAGTCCAAAGATGGGAATGCCTTCCTGTATGCCGATCTGTTCAGCGCGCTCGTCGCTGGTCTTGATGGGCTTGCCGACAATCAGGTCGAGGATGTTCATTCGTAGTCCGGTCCCGAGAGGTACTCTACTTCGGAATAACCATTTGTGACGAGATAGGAAATAAAGTCAATCGCGAGGTTCTGGCCGGCAAGTAGGGAGATCCCTCGCTCGCGAATGGGAAATGGAAATCTGTGCGAGAGTCAAAAGCTTCAAGGACATCACGGAGAAGACCGGCGCACGGAAATGAGGGAAAAATCCACAACTATGAGCTCGGCGCCGGCTCTTCTGTCTCGATAAGTAGGCGTGTGCGCACCCTTATTCATAGGCAGGCAGGAAGGATGCCGCCTGTCTTACACGCTGTCGTGGGCTTGGAGTTACCGCGACCGACGTTGAAAGGGTTCCCGCCGCGAAGGGCGAGCCGGGAACTGGGGTCAGCTTGCCATCGGATTGGTCGACGGCGTAGGCAGAAACGCTGCCAGCCCAGTTGTTCAACGGTGAACCCTGGCTCGCTGCATAGACGAACTGCCCCGTGGGGCTCAACCCTACTGAAACAGAATAAAATCCCGCGGGAAAGGGAGAACCAGGCACTGGGGTCAGCGCCCCTGTGGTCCTCGCTATGGCGAACGCGGAGACAGTGCCCATATTTGACGAATAGGCAAATTTGCCGCGCGGAATCACCGTGACGGAGAAAGGTCCGTCCTGCGCCGGAAAGGGAGAGCCGGGAAGTAGCGTCAGCGCGCCCGTGGGCTCATCGATGGCGTACGCCCAAATGTCCGATTGCCAGGAATCCGTGACGTACAAGGTTCGCCCGGAGGGGTCAACCGTCACCGAGTTAGGCAGAGATTGACCAAAACTCGATTTGGGATCCGTGGGAACCGGGAAAGGCGATCGGGCGACGGGCGTCAATGCGCCGCTGTTGGCATCAATGGTAAAAGCCGAAACGATGCCAGGCGAGCCACGATATCCGCTCGCGACGTAAACAAAGCGGCCTGCGGGATCCACCGTCAACCCTCTGGGTATGCCTCCTGCGGGGAAGGGCGAGCCGGGAACCTGCGCTAAGGCGCCGGTATTTTGGTCGATGGCAAAGGCCCTAACATTGGCGGCGTAATAATTCGCCACATAGACGAACTTGCCCGTTGGGTCGACGGCCACCGCCCAGGGGAATTCCCCTTTAATCGTGGGATTCTCCGGAAAAGGCGAGCCAGGTACAGGGGTGAGCGCGCCTGTGACCCCATCGATGGCGTAAGCCCCAATCGTGTCGTCACCGCGATTGGCGACGTACGCGAATCGGCCCATGGGATCCAGGGCTATGGACCATGGACTTGTCCCGGCCGGGAACGGCGACCCTTGGACGGGGATCAAAATACCGCTCGCGTGATTGATGGAATAAGCGGTGACGGTGCCGGGTCCCGGACCGCCAGCATTCGTGACGTACACGAATTCCCCGGTCTGAGCGCGCAGAGTGGTTGGAGCCGCACTCAACAGGACTGACGCGACACAATTCAAGAGCCACGCTTTCCTTAACTTGGACATGATTAAATTCCTCCCTCGATCGAGAATTTACGATTCTTCCATAACGTGATTACTGAACTGGTGGTGACACCACTCGACCGACGGACTAATTCACTGAATCTCTGTGCGTAAAACGCCGGGGAGACTCATTGCCTGGCTGGCAAACGGATGATTCAACCTCTCAAGCTGGCCGGTATTGCTGGGGCCCGGCGCTTGCGTTCGGCGAGGTTGAATTCGCAGGATGACTTTTAGCAACAACGGTGCGAAATGAGAATCCCTCAAAGACATGCACTTGAGAGGGGAGAATTCCCCAAGACTACGCAGGAAAAGGCTGCAACGAATGGAAAGGGCGAGGTGCCAGGCGCTTTCGGCTGCGCGGGAGACGGCCTTCGCCCAGCGTGAGAGATTGGGGCCCAATCCAGGTGGAACTTATCAACGGGCGGGGCGTATCATCTGGCACGGGGGTGGATCATGTATTGCGATGGTTGTGGTACCCAGCTCACCTCGGGCGGGCAATTCTGCACCAAGTGCGGCAAGCCGATTGTCCCGAGCGCAGCCTCGTCATCTCCTGGTCTGGGGCGCGCTGGCGCGGCGGCGGCCGCTTCGAATGGGCGCGTGCGGCGCAATCTCCACCGTCTGGCGATTCTCTGGATGATCAGCGGCATTCTGCGGCTGATGGGAATCGGCTGGATGATGATTTTCGGCAAGATGTTTTCCCCGTTTATGCGGGGCTGGAGAGGCTCGGTCGTGTGGCCCATTGGGGGCAGATGGGGCTTGGACGTTCCTTTTATGGGCGGCCTCTTTTCGCTGGGCGTTGTTCTGGCGTTGTTCGG
>DATNLB010000680.1:0-2614 GCA_035603095.1 Candidatus Acidiferrales bacterium | reverse complement strand
ACGCGCACTGGCCTATCTAGCACATCAATTCCTCGGCGACGGATTCGGCACGGTATATGATGTTTCGACGATATCCATTCTATGGTTCGCCGGAGCCTCCGCGATGGCGGGGCTCCTGAACATTGTGCCACGCTACTTGCCGCGGTACGGCATGGCGCCAGAATGGACTCGCGCTACTCGTCCGTTGGTGCTGATCTACTCGGCGATAGGCTTCGCGTTGACACTACTTTTCCGGGCGGACGTGGACGCGCAAGGTGGCGCGTATGCGACGGGAGTGCTCGTTCTAATGACTTCGGCTGCGGTGGCGGTGACCCTCTCGGTCTGGGCAGGGGCTCATCGAGTAAGGAGTGTCTGCTTCGGCTTGATCACGCTCGTTTTTGTTTACACCACTTTGGTCAACGTTATCGAACGACCCGACGGCCTGAAAATTGGCGCCTTCTTTATCGCCGCCATTGTCCTTAGCTCACTGGTGTCGCGCGTTTGGCGCACCACGGAACTGCGCGTCAAGAAGATCACGCTGGATCATGAAGCCCAGCGTTTTATAGACGAAATGGATGCCCAGGGTGAACTGCGCATTATCGCGAATCAACCACGCCGGTGCGATGACGCTGAGTATACTTACCGCGAGCAGGAACAACGCGAGGATAATAACATCCCTTCGGATGAACCCATCGTTTTCTTGGAGATCTACGTGCGTGATCCGAGCGAGTTTTCCGCCGACTTGAACATCCACGGCGTTAGCGTTGGCCCTCACCGTGTTCTTCGCGGCGAGAGCGCTGCAGTATCGAATGCCATCGCCGCTTTCCTGCTGTATTTACGCGAGGACAAGGGAAAAGTGCCGCATGCATATTTCAATTGGACCGAGGGCAACCCACTCCTTTACCTCCTCCACTATGTTCTTAGCGGTGAGGGTGACGTTGCCCCCGTGACCCGGGAAGTTTTGCGCAAGGCGGAACCTAATGCGCAACGCCGGCCTGCCATCCACGCCGGGATCTGACATTTGGAACATCAACGGTCCAGAAGTGTTTGAAAAAGAAAACCGCGATGCGCCTTGGAAACGGTCAAAAATCAAAAACCATTGGAAATCTTCGCGCCCCTCGGGGGATTGCAACTGCTTTTTTGAGCATGAGCGCGCTAATTGATGGCGACGTTTTCAGGAAAATCGATGGAATTTATGGGCGTGGGCATGCGGGAGGTTCAGATCGAGCTTCATTGCGCATTGCGTCGGTAGGACCAAGACTTGGCCCCGTGTTACTTCGGGTACAGAAAACAGTCGCCGATGGGGGGCGTGTGGCAGGTTTAATGTGAACTGAAGTCGGTGTGATGAAAGTCGGATGGATTTATCGCTTTTGTTCCTGCACCGGCAAGGGCTAGCCCGGCGGTCTCGGGATGAAGAACAGCCGAAGGGGAATGTTTCCCGTTTCCGTTTCCCTGGGGGGCTATAGGCGGGGAAAGGGAAACGGCCGGTGACTGGAAGGGTGATTTGGGTTGATAGCCTCTGCTCTCGCTGAGGTCCCCACGACTTGCTATCGGGTACACTCTTAGCAAACAAGTGTGTCAAGCGTTTCGGTGCGCGAAACGCGCAAGTCGGTGACAGCATAATATGGAACTGTCGTTGACAGTTGGTGCAAGTAGGGAAGCTCAACGCGCCCACTGCCGGTTGGAACGAACCTATTCGCAACCCTTGGACAACGCGTTTTTGATTGTTTCAGAAGCGCCTTTTTGGCGATGTCCGGCTTCTACTGCCGCTCAAGATGCTCGCTAAACAGGCATCTTCTGCGGGAACTGGAATGAACCTCACATAGCCCGCTCCTTCCAGGCAGCGGCAGTGGTTATCGGCCTGAGAAACTGTAAGACAGCTAGCAAGCGATCGCGCTCCTCGAGCTCAAACCTCAACCACAATGACCAAGGCAGCGCCTCTTCGCACAACACGGGCATGAATCGAGCTCGCATGGCTTTCCAGAAGGAGCTGCGCACAAAGTTATCCAGCCACCATTGGCGCCAACGCTTTAAAGTACTGGGGCTGATATTCAGCACCTCCCGAATGCGCCGGACGCGTTCTGGCTTCAGGCCATGCATCATCGCTGGAATCAAGACTACGATCAGACCCGCATAGACCTTCCTACCCAGGAAACGCACCGACTCCGGGGTCCGCCGACGCCGACAATCTTCTTGATCGCAACAAAAGCTATAGCGTTTGTTCCATTGCGGAACTCCACGCGCCTTGCGATCATAATCGGCTCTATGCAGCTTGCCGCCGCAATAACAACCCTCTCGACGAGCCTCTTCAGCCAAATCGGCATCGACTGTCTCTAACAGTTGGTGAAGCTGCTGATCCGCCAGAAAGTTTCGGAACCAAGTCTCTCCAATTTGATTCATACATGTAAGATGGAGAGCAAAAGCCCTCCGGAAGCAAGCTTCCTAGGTCGATTTTTTGACCACTATCGATCGCTCACTTCGATGGATGGAGCGCGTTTCCCTCACTGACCGCGCACAAAACCGCTTCATTGTCCCCTGATTTTCGTGCTCAGCCTCACACCTCCTCGACTTCATACTTCTCGAGCGCCTTGCGGACTTTGATGAGATCGAAGCGGATTGAGCGGCCCAAGCCGGA
>DATNLB010000458.1:0-2640 GCA_035603095.1 Candidatus Acidiferrales bacterium | reverse complement strand
GTTGGGCGCCAGACCGGGCGTGGGCATCGGCATGTAGGACAAAAGCGCCACTGCAGTGGGATCGAGTCGGGCTGGATCAATGACGTTCATCTTCCCGCCGAATGAGAATTGCGTTCTGCAAGTCGTTGGGGCCGGGTTTGCGTTGCAGTTGGAATTTGTCCCAACGCCACTCGTAGTCGGGTCGTAGATGTTAAGGACGCTCGGTAGGCCCGTAACTGGGTCTTTCGTGTCGGTTGACCCTGTCTGTGAAAAATCTCCCCCCCGCTCAGCTTGCGTGGGAACCCATCCCAAAAAGGTATTTCCTTCACGCTGCCGAAAGCCCTCGTAGCTCGAGAAGAAGAACAGCTTGTCTTTGAAAACGGGCCCTCCCACGTTGGCGCCAAACTGGTTTTGGGTAAACGCCGGACGGGCGAGATTGCTGCTGTTGGCGAAGAAGTCGTTGGCATTCAGCTTTTGGTTCCGCAGGAACTCATATGCCGAACCATGGAAAGCGTTCGTGCCGGACTTTGTTGAGAGGTTGATGACGCCTCCGGCAAATCGCCCGTACTCGGGACCCAGATTGTTCGTCTGGACCTTGAATTCCTCGATGGCATCTTGCGTTGGTATTACGGTGACAACGTTCAGGTACGCTCCATTGGTAGGCACGCCGTCGATCAGGATCTGGCTCTGTCCGGCCATGCCTCCGCCAACTTGAAAATCTCCAAGAGCGAAGGGATTGGCGCCAACGGGATTGCCCCCTGACGCATTGCCCGCCGACGGCGTGCCCTGTGGCACAATACCCGGCACTAGACCAACGAGTGCCAGCGGATTCCGCCCGTTGAGCGGCAGCTCCGTGACGCTTCGCTGTTCCACGACTTGCCCCAGCGAGGCCGTTTCCGGCTGGAGCAAAGGCACCTCGGAGGTCACCTCGACAGTCTCGGTTTGCGCTCCAACTGGCAGAGAGATGTCCAGTCTCAACCCGCTTTCGATCTGCACCGCGATGGGCTCACGCACGAACTTCTTAAATCCGGTCTTTTCGCCCTCCAACTTGTAGCGGCCGGGTAAAATATTCACGAACGTGTAGTTGCCGGACGCATCGGTTTCTATGCTGCGCTTTTGAGCGGTATCCAGATTCGTCAATGTAACTGTCGCGTTCGCAACTGCAGCTCCACTTGTATCCGTAACGGTTCCGGCGATGGTGCCGTAGACGTTCTGGCTCCATCCGGACGTGGGCGCGAGTGCCAAAACGATAATAGCCACCAAAAAGGCAAGCCAAAGCTTTCTGAGACGCAGCATTTTCTTCCTCCCGCAAAGGTTATCTAAAGTCGGTAATACTCGCCTCGCCGATGCACCAAGCGGCCGCGACACGAACGCTCTAAGCAAAAATTGTAAGCAAGAAAAGACAACGGCCACCCCATTTGCGTCCTTTCTTAGACCCCTTCAATACGAAAGTCAAGGACAATTTCGTTATTCTAATGAAATGCACAAAAAAAACGAATTTAGGAAGAATTTGCCTGAGATATCGGAGGTTTCGCTTTGTGTACGCCTCCGCACTCATACACTTTGCCGAGTTTGCGTCGGCGAGAACGGGCTGCAGGAATTGGTGAACTTCGGCTATGCCCTCTATTCAGAACGCGCATTTGAAGATTCTGTGAATCGCTGGTTAGAGCGAAATTGCGTAACCAGGCTAAGTTATTGATTTCACTGGGCCGAAAAGGGATTATTCAATACCTTCTACGCTCTCGCCCACCCGCGGTTGGGTACCGGACCCACCCCTTCCTTGATGGTAATGAGCCGATTGGCAGGGATCTGCTTAAAAGTTTCGTGCAGGCCACTTGGCCAATAAACGTCGATGTCCGCCGAAGTGGAGCTCCCCAAACCGAAATGCAAGCGGGAATCGCTGCACGAGAAAAAGCTGGATTGACTCAGGACCGCTTGCGCCTGGATCTTGCCTCCGTAGTGGACAAGCACCCTGGCTCCAATGGCGCTTCGATTGGACTTTACGCCTTCCAATTTTACCTTGATCCAGCTGGCCTTCCCGCCCAGGTCATTGCGCAACAGCGAGGGAGGCTCGTTGAGATTGATGATCAGTATGTCGATATCCCCGTCGTTGTCGAAGTCTCCGAAAGCGCATCCCCGACTGCAGTGCGCCGCCGCTACACCCGGACCAGCCTCCTGGATGAGTTCCTCGAAGACACCTTTGCCCAAGTTCCTGAAAACGGCCCGTGGTGTTTTATTGGGATATTGTGGCAATGTTCGTTCTACTTGGGGGTAAACATGCCCGGTAACCATAAACAGGTCTGGAAGACCATCGTTGTCGAGATCGACGATGCCTGCTCCCCAGCACACGTAACGAGTTTCAACTCCAAGGCGCGAGGACCCGGTAGCGTCCTCGAAATTTGCTTTTCCGTCGTTGCGATAAAGGATGTTGGCGTCGTCCGCAAAGTGCGTCTTGAAAAGATCGAGATGTCCGTCTAGGCCATAATCACCCACCCCGACGCCCATACCGGCCTGCTCCAGGCCATCTTCACTCAAGGCCGCACCTCGCAGAACTCCCTCTTCGCGAAAAGTTCCATCACGATTGTTCATGAACAAGAGACTAGGAGTGGAGTCACAGGCGACGTAAATGTCTTGCCATCCGTCTTCATCAAAATCCGCCGC
>DATNLB010000007.1:0-4077 GCA_035603095.1 Candidatus Acidiferrales bacterium | reverse complement strand
CCGCGCAGGAATTGTGATAAACGCCGGGAGCTCGCCGCTCGAAAAGAGAGACGACCAGCGCGACTTTCTTTTCTTTCGCAATCTGCGCCAGGATTTCGGTCGTTGGTCCGGGCACGGGCTCCGCCATGTTAAATAGCTCCGGGTCTTCGGTGCGGCAAAAATATTCCCCGTGAAATAATTCGTGGAGCGAAATAATTTGCGCGCCGCGCGCGGCCCCTTCGCGGATTTTCCCCGCGGCCCGCGCCAGATTCTCTTCCGCGTTGGCCGTGCATTTCATTTGAACCAGACCAATGGTAAATTTGTTTGCCATATTTTTTAGTTTAACATGAGCGTGAATCGTCTCTGCATGCGCGATAGGTTCTTTCGTCTGCGCCGAGTTTGTACTATCAATCTGCAGGACGTTTAAGCATCATCACGCATCATTTGCAATGCACAAAAGCATTCGTAATACGGGTTCCGTTCTAGCCGAGGAGACGCGATGGCGAAGCAGCGAGAGAAAACTGTGACCGGGAGAGTCCTCCACGATCCAGTGAAGGACAAACTCCGGCCGATGTTTCCGCTGGATTTATCCAAATGCCGCACCGTTGACGAACTGGTCCGCGCCATGGGCGACACCGCGTTCACCGGACGGCAGATCGGCGACGCCGCCGATGTTTTTGAGCAAATGGCCCGCGACAAGGATTGTTTCGTGGTGATGACACTATCGGGCGCTTTGACGGTTGGCAAGATGGGACTGGTTTTTTGCGACCTGATTGAATCGGGTATCGTCAAGGCCATCGTCTCGACCGGCGCACTCATGGCGCACGGCCTGGTGGAAGCCACGGGTTACTCGCATTTCCGCTACAACCCCAATATGGACGACAAGGAACTTTTCCACGCCGGGTACAACCGCGTGTACGACTCGCTCGAGCCGGAAACCAATCTCGATCACGTCGAAGAGGTGATGGATCATATTTTCACGGCATGGGACTCGGAAGACACGGCATGCAGCTGGAAGATCCACAAGAAGATAGGCGAGTACCTGCACAAGACGGCGCAGGGGCGGGGAATTTTGAAATCCGCTTTCGAGCACAACGTTCCTATTTTTGTACCAGCCTTCAGCGATTCCGAGTTGGGCATCGATTTTGCGCTGCACAAGATCGCCCGGCAGAGGGACAAGCGCCCGCTTCTGCGCTTCGATCCTTTCCTGGATTTCGAGAAATTTGCCGACACCATGCTGGCCACCAGGCGCATGGGGATTCTGACCATCGGCGGAGGAGTGCCGCGCAATTGGTCGCAGCAGTTTGGGGTGTACGCCGAACTGCTGGCGCGGCGCGGGTACAAGAAGATTCCGCTGAAGCGCTACAACTACGGCGTGCGCATTTGCCCGGAGCCGGTCCATTGGGGCGGACTCAGTGGCAGCACGTACACCGAAGCGGTGTCCTGGGGGAAATTCGTTCCTCCCGAAGAAGGCGGGCGTTTCGCGGAAGTTTTCGATGATGCCACGGTGGCGCTGCCTCTGATCGCCAGGGCCGTGCTGGAACGCGTTGGGTACTTTAAAAAGAAGAAAAGGGTTAAGAGGTCGAATGGGGTGCCGATTCGCAAAAGTTGATTGGAGGTGAAGAAATGCCAAAAGCGAGCCTTGCTAAAAGCGAATCGCTGTATGGCGTGTATCCGGGCATATTGAGGGAGAAGTGAAGAAGTGGCTGAAAACAGCGAACGACTTGGACGAGTAGACTCTTCTACGGTATTTCGAGCCGCGTGCCTGCTCCCGCGTAAAGATAATCATCGCCGAAGGCTTTTTGCAAACGTAGAAACGCCGGTTCGCCGGTGCAGTGGCCAGGGGCGACCTTTTCGAGTTTCCATTTGTTCTTCAGGCTGTCTACCAGCCGGTCAATCTCGGTTTCAGGTGTGCTGACTAGATGAAGACCTCCGCCAAGAAAATGCAAGTGCGGATCAATAGCAGAGGCAGCCTGCAAGATTTCCTCGATTCCCGGGTGAGAACAGCCGACGACGACGGACAAGCCATCGGGCCCTCGGAGAACAAGTGACAGCTCGCGCAGTTCGAGGGTACCCGGAGTCTTCGAGATTGTGAAAACCAGGAAGATACCTGGGGAAATCTCGGTCAATTTGTCAACAAGCACAAAGTTGCCGCCACTCCAGGGATAGCCCGTCGGAATCTTGTCCGGGTATTTTCCGTCGTAATAGCGCATGCGCTCGGGAAGGGATGCAGCCGGCTTAATTAATGCAGGAGGAACGGCGCCGCCAAAAATACCGAAAGATTCCAGCGGGGCATAAATAGGAACGTTCGGGCTTATGGAAAGAAGATATTTCAGTCCTGTGGTGTGGTCGGTATGACGGTGAGAAATGACGACAAAATCCAGCTTGGAGAGATCCACGCCGAGGGCTTTGACGTTGTGCTCGAACGTCGCCGCATTGTTTCCGGTGTCGAAGAGTATGCGCTTGCTGTCATGTTCGACGAGAGCCGAAAAGCCCCAGTCTTTAGTGACCGCTTTGTTATCGGAAAACGCGTCATAGAGAATTGTAACGCGATCCTTGACAGCAGCATTCCCGGAAACTGTAAGGAAAAGAGCTACCGTGAGCCCGCAGAGCCCGCGAATAACTTTCATCGAGCCTCCCAGGAGAGAGTCAAGTAGGGACCTTAGTCGTCTTCGCCGATGAGGATGGCGGCGCCGAGAACGGTGGTCCAGAGGCCGCGCTTGTCGCCGACGGCGGACTGCGTGACGTTCATGGTGCGCACGATCTTGTTGGAAATCCGGTAGACTTCTTTTTTTTCGTCGAAGGACAAATCCGGATCAAATTCCACGTTCAAAGTTGTAGCGAGCATTTCCGCGGCGAGCTCTTCGGCATATTCGCCGGCGACTTCCTCGGTTTCCCCGAAGGAGTGATGCTCGGACAAATAGCCATACATGGATTTGTCGCTGGGCAGCGCCAGGCCAATACTGGCGGCGATAAGCCGGTGCGCTTCCTTGGTGGAGTTTTCACTGATGACCGTGAACGCGACTTGCCCGGGTTTGATGTGCTTCAATCCTTCGCTGCGAGAAATCAATTTGCAGTTGGGTGGGAAAATGGAGGAGACGCGAACGATGTTGCACGCAGCAATTCCGGCGTTCCGCAGAGCCAGCTCGAAACTCGAGAGCCTTTCACGATGTTTACCGACGCCTTTGGTGAGGAAGATTTTCTTAGCAACGAACGCCATGGTGCCGGTTTGCCGTGCCTCCGTGAGTAGTGTGCGTGCGAAAAATTTTCCCGCTGTGGAAAAGTAACAAGAAGGTATTGCAGTGTCAACGCAATTCCGGCCCTTAAGACGGCAGGAGCGTAGAGATTATGAATGTGGGATGACAATTCCGGCGGGCGCGGAAGGATCATTCGCCCGCGATGTGATGGAGCAATTTGCCGAGAGGCTTGCACAGCGCCAGGATTTTTCCGAGGTCGTCTGCGGTGAAGTCGGGTCCCGAGCCGGCCGCAGTTGCGCCCTTCCGGGTGATTTGAATTACGCCAATGACCGTGCCATCCCGGAGAATCGGCGCACTGATCATTTTCTGAATGGGTTCGGTGGCTTCCCCGGTGGTTTTCACGCCTTCGAACACCGTCACGTGCTTCGCGGCGGCAAAATTATTCTCGATCTCGGGACGGCTATCGCGGGCGGTGCGCGCCGCGAGGGCCGAATTGCTCGAAAGTGGAATAAAACCGACCTTCTTCAGGGCTTCTGGCACCAGAAAGTGCAGGTGGCGCCAGCGCGTGGAAACCGCGAGAATAGCCACTCCGTCATTCTTGACGCCCAGATTTTTGGCGATTTTCTCGGCCACAGAGGAAAGAGAAACCTGCGACGCTTCCCCTCGTTCCGCTCCGAGGGAGTTGGCGATACGTTCCATCTCGGAAACCAATCTCAGTGTTGTGCTCATGGCAAGCGGATGAATGTTGGGGCCGAGGCCGGAAGAGGTTTGGGCCTAGCGAATCCCTTTCGTCAGTTGTTATTTTCCGGCACTTACCTTGCTGCCGCAAGAAGATTCCGATTTGTCTGTGCCCGCAGAAAGAACAGTCCAACTTGCATACCCGGAATCATGTGCCTATACT
>DATNLB010000130.1:0-2222 GCA_035603095.1 Candidatus Acidiferrales bacterium | reverse complement strand
GCCTCGACGGCCCGGTGCGCGGCAACGGACAGATCATTCAAGAGCTGGAATCTGCGTTCCGCGGCGCGCGCTGGAACGTCATCAAGGTTTTGTGGGGCAGCGAGTGGGATCCGATTTTCGAACGCGACATCGAAGGACTTTTGGTGAAGCGCATGGGCGAACTGGTCGACGGCGAATACCAGAAGCTGGTGGTTTCCTCCGGTGCTTATGTTCGCGAGCATTTCTTCGGCAGCGATCCGCGTTTGCTCCAGCTTGTCGAGCCGCTTCCGGACGAGGCGCTGCGGCGCCTGCGTCTCGGCGGGCACGATCCGCGCAAGGTTTACGCCGCGTACAAGGCGGCCGTCGATCACAAAGGCTCTCCGACCGTGATTCTCGCGCGCACTATCAAGGGCTACGGGCTCGGTGAAGCGGGCGAAGGCAAGAACGTCACGCACCAGCAGAAGAAACTCAACGAAGACGAGCTGCGCGAATTCCGCTCGCGCTTCGGCATTCCACTGAACGACGAGGATTGCATCGAAGTTCCGTTTTACCGGCCGCCCGAGGATAGCGTCGAAATTCAGTATCTCCGCGCGCGGCGCGAAGCGCTGGGCGGCTACGTTCCCAAGCGGAGCATCCGTGCGAAACCTCTGGTCGCGGACCACGACAATCTCTTCAAGGAATTCCTGGAAGGAAGCGATGGCAGGGAAGTTTCCACGACGATGGCGTTCGTGGGCATGCTTCGAAAGATGCTTAAGGATACGGAGATCGGCAAACTCATCGTGCCGATCGTTCCTGACGAAGCCCGCACCTTCGGCATGGAATCGCTTTTCCGCACCGTCGGCATTTATTCCAGCGTCGGCCAGCGTTACGAGCCCGTCGATGTAAATACGCTGCTCTACTACAAGGAAGCGAAGGACGGTCAGATTCTGGAGGAGGGCATCACCGAGGCGGGCTCGATGGCCTCGTGCATCGCCGCGGGCACGGCTTATGCTACGCACGGGATCAACACCATTCCGTTTTTCATTTACTACTCGATGTTCGGCTTCCAGCGCATTGCGGATTTTATCTGGGCTGCCGCGGACATGCGCATGCGGGGCTTCCTGCTTGGTGGAACCTCGGGACGCACTACTCTGGGGGGAGAAGGACTGCAGCACCAGGATGGCAACAGCCACGTCCTCGCGCTCCCCGTGCCAAACGTGAAAGCTTACGATCCTGCGTTCGCGTATGAAATCGCGGTCATTATTCAGGACGGGATTCGCCGCATGTATAAGGATGGCGAAAGCGTGCTCTATTACATCACGGTGATGAACGAGCCGTACGCCATGCCGGCGATGCCGGGTGATGTAAAGGACGGCATCCTGCGGGGGATGTACCGCTTCCGGCCCGCGACAAACGGGAAGGCGAAGCTGCGCGCACAATTGTTTGGAAGTGGCGCGATTCTCAACGAAGTGCTGCACGCGCAGGAGATTCTCGAAACCAAGTACGGCGTGGCCGCCGATGTGTGGAGCGTGACCAGTTACAAAGAACTCTATAATGACGGCATTGAATCCGAGCGCTGGAACCGTTTGCACCCAGGCGAGAAAATGCGCGTGCCCTACGTCACCAAGTGCCTCGCGGACGCTCCCGGCGTGCTGGTCGCGGCTTCCGACTACTTGAAGACCTTGCCCAATATGATCAGCAAATGGATGCCGCGGCGCCTGGCGTCACTCGGCACCGATGGCTTCGGGCGGAGCGAAGGCCGCGCCTCCTTGCGCGACTTCTTCGAGGTCGATTCTCGCTTTATCACGCTGGCCACGCTGCATGAGCTTTTTGTGGACGGCAAGGTCGAGCGCTCTGTCCTCGACAAAGCCATCAAAGACCTGGGCATCAATGCCGACAAGCCGAATCCGGTCGTTTCGTAAGGAAGGTTGCGCATACGCCTCGCTTCGGACTCAACTTGGTGCGGCTCGCTCTCCTCATTCTCGCACCGATTCTGGGGCTCTTGGCGTCTGCGCGGCTAGATGTCGCTCAATCCAATTCCATATCGGAATCACATCGCCGTGAGTTTCTGCAGCATCTGATTACCGCCGCCATCGAACGCACACACCACGTTGTTCGCTACGACCCTGCATACGTCCGTATTTCCTATCCTGGCGGGGATGTGCCTGCGGACACCGGGGTGTGCACCGATGAAATCATCCGATCCTATCGCAGCGTGGGGGTCGATCTGCAAAAGGAAGTTCATGAAGATATGGTTCGGTACT
>DATNLB010000030.1:0-2219 GCA_035603095.1 Candidatus Acidiferrales bacterium | reverse complement strand
AGATTCTAGAGCAGCTCGGTTGTGCCTCCTGGACGGAACTGCAACAGCGCGCCGCCCTGCAGCCAGACGACGTTTTTCCGTCCGTATTTCCCATCGTGGCTGCTGCGGCCGACGCCGAAGATCCTGCAGCGCGTGAGATATTGCTTCAAGCAGCAAGCGAATTATCCTCTTTAGTGAACACCGTTGCCGAACACTCGAGCCTCGGGCGCGAGAATATTATGATTGTGAAAACAGGAGGAACTGTAGGCCGAAGCGCATTTTTTGATATGCAACTTGACGCGGCATTGATGCGGGCTTTGCCCCAGGCGCAAATCGGCGGGCTTCAAATATCCCCGGCGGAGGCAGCGGCACGCGCTGCGCGATCTTGAAATGTCCGAAGAAGCATTAGTCCGCGAACGCGCGCTCGTTGCCACTGGCGAAGAGCTTGCCGTCCTCTTGCATCATCCCTCGGCTGATGTGCTCCTCGCGCTGCTCGACAATCCGGCCCTCGACGAAACGCAGGTCTGCCTGCTGCTGGAAAGAAAAAACCTCCCAGGAGAAATTCTTGAGGAGGTGGCGCGGCGCAAACTTTTGCTCAAGAGCTACCGGGTGAAGCGATCGCTGGCTTTTCATCCGCGCGCCCCACGGCTGATCTGCCTGCGCCTTCTCAAAGACCTTTACTTGATGGACCTCGTGCAGGTGGCAATTTTGCCCGGTGTTTCTGCCGAGCTGAAGCGCAGCGCCGAGGATCAATTGCTCGCGCGCCTGCCGCAACTTCCTCTCGGGCAGAAAATCACATTGGCGCGGCGCGGCCCGGCGCGCGTGGCCGGCGCACTGCTCGCCGAAGGCCACGCTCAAGTCATCTCGATCGTGCTCGACAATCCGTACATGACGGAAGCGCAAATCCTAAGGGCGCTCTCCCGCGAAAAGCTTCCGACTTCCGTGATTCCCGCCATCGTTCGCCATCACAAGTGGTCCATCACCTACAACGTCCGCCTCGCACTGGTCCGCAACCCTTCTGCACCGCTCGCCACGATTCTTTCCTACCTTCCCGAACTCACGGTTTCCGATCTGCGGGAACTGGCCGCCCCGGGCATCGTTCCGGAAAGCCTTCGCAAATATCTGCAGGCCGAAGTGCAGCGCCGCCTGCGCGCCAGCGAAAAAGCAGCAAGTGGAAATACTCCCGCCAAGGACCCTTCCGCGCCCAATCGGGAGTAGTCATCGGCTTTCCATTCGAAAATTCGTATGTTCAACTGCATGACTTCCTTGGCATGGAAAATCAGGTTGCTGGGAACAAAACATCCCTCTCCGGCGTCGTATGTGTTGTGGCGGAAGAAGAGGTATGCTTTCAAGAGAGAAGCGGCGATTTCGCCCGAGCGCCGTGGCACGTAATCCCTGGCAGGGGGTTGCACCCGATTCATGGGCAATGGGGATCATCCCGCCCGGCGCCTCGAGCGCCGCTGGGCGCCGCGTTACTCGTTCCGCGCGGACCTCGAGATCGAATGGGGCTCCGCGGTCCTTCGCGGAAGCACGCGCGACATCAGCTCCAACGGAATGTTTATCGAAGCCGTCGATCCGCTCTGGGTGGGTGCCGGCTTCACCGCGCGGCTGACTCTCGACCGGCCCGTAAAACTCGACTGTTTCGTGAAACGGATCGAGCCGGGGAGCGGCATGGGCGTGTCCGTGGCCGTTTCCGGGTCAGAAAGCCAGAAACTTTTTCAGGATCTTCTTTCCGTACTCTCCGTCACTGGTTCGTGATCCCGTTTTATACTAAATGCGATGACACGCTGCCTTGATTGCGGCTCCGAGCGGACAGCGGATCAGTGTCCCTCCTGCGGGCTGACTTCCGCTGCCGCTGAGGTCATGTTCCGCCGGCGGCTGTTGAAGCGCACGGCGATATTTCTCGCCGGGTCGCTCGCGTTTCCGTACGTCAGCCAAATTTATCCGCCGCTCGATCTGGACCTTATGCTGGTCCTCTTCGGCATCCTCTTCTTTGTCGTGCTGGCCATTGCGGTAATCCTCGACCGTCGCGCGCGAAATCGCCGGGAACTCGAAGTGCTCAAGCGCGTCTACTCGGGATTCATTCCCCTGCCGTGGATTCTAGCCGCCATACTGCTAGCGAACGGGAAGTTGGACTCGCAGAGAAACGTGGCTTATCACCCCACTACCGTGGACAGCCGCTACAATATGCCGGGAATCGTCCGCGGTACGCGCCGCCTGTTTGTTCATTCCTGGCGCGA
>DATNLB010000038.1:0-8068 GCA_035603095.1 Candidatus Acidiferrales bacterium | reverse complement strand
GATTCCTGCTCGTATCCGCATCTATGATTGGATTCCTCAAGTCCCAAAAACGGTATTCATCTGCTCCGAAATGGAGGACGACAGCGTGCGTGGCTGGGCGGGGCGGTTGTCCTGTTTCGTGACAATTTCGGCCAACCACTCGTTTCGGGTACAATCGCGTGGCTGCGTACAGCCCTGAAAACCCACATGCCCAGTGGGCGCAACATCCAAATGGCGTTCCGAGGTGCGCGAATGAGTGGTCGCCTGTGGCCAGCGCGGTCGCATGGTCTATCGAATTCAGCAAGAGGGGTTTTCTGGGGATTGCTCTGCCTGGCTTATATTGCAGGTACGGCGCGCGCCCAGGAGCGCCGCGAGCGCGAGCCCAATAGCGTCTACGCGGAACGCCGCGCCAAGCTCGCGGCACAGGCCAATGGGCCTATCATCCTCTGGGGTTTCACCGGCCGCGAGGAAGTTTCCCAAGACTACGTCTTTGCCCAGGAAGAGAATTTTTACTACCTCACCGGCCACAATGAAGAAGGCGCCGGACTGATAATCCTTCCCGCTGGTCCGAAGGGCGACGTCTCGAACGTTTCGCGCGAAACGCTTTTTCTCCCCGCAAAGAATCTGCAGAAAGAAAAATGGAACGGCGTTCGCATGTCACCCTCGGACCCGGGCATCGAAGCGCGCACGGGATTTGGTGCCGTGAAATCGTTTGAGAGCGACTTCCGCTCCATGGTCGAGAATCTTGCGAAGACGTTTCCGGACTTCTACACGATTCTTCCCTATCAAAAAGAACTCGGCGGATACCCGCACGAGAAAGCTGTTGTCGATTGGCTGCAGCTCGCTGCGCCGAATGCCAAGCTGAAAGACATTCGCGCGCAGATCGGCGCCCTGCGGCAGATCAAGTCGCCCGGCGAAATCGCACTCCTGAAAGAAGCGATTGACTTGTCCCTCAATTCCCACCTCGAAGCGATGAAGTTGATGCGCCCGGGACTCTACGAATATCAGGTAGCGGCAAAAATGGTCGAAATCCATGCCTGGGGCGGCTCGGAAGCTGAGGGTTACGCCCCGATTGTTGGGGCCGGCCCGAACTCCACCGCGCTGCACTACGACAAGCTCTCGCGCAAAATCGAGGATGGCGACATCGTCGTGCTCGACGTCGGGGCACAATACTCCGGCTATTCGGCGGACATCACGCGCACGCTGCCCGCTAACGGCAAGTACACGCCGCGCCAGCGCGAAATCTACGACATCGTTCTCGGTGCACAAAACGCGGCCCTCGCCGCGCTCAAGCCGGGCCTGGATTTCTGTAACAAAGGCGACAAGAGCGTTCACAAGATTGCCTACAACTACATCAATTCCCATGGAAAAGATCTTCACGGCAAATCCCTCGGGCCATATTTCATTCACGGCCTCGGCCATCACATCGGATTGAACGTCCACGATCCGGGCGAATTCTGCGCCCCTTTCCAGCCCGGCATGGTCATCACCGTGGAGCCCGGCATCTATATTCCCGAGGAAAATCTGGGCGTGCGCATCGAGGACGACGTCCTCATCACCGAATCCGGCCACACACTCCTCAGCGAACGCCTCCCCCGCGACCCTACTGAAATCGAAAAGATTATGGCGGAAGCCGCGTTGGCTCGCGCAAAAGGAGAAAGAGGCGAGGTCCGCGGAAACGTTTCGTCAACAGAAGCGCCCGCCGACAGCGGCGTGATCCGGAGCTTGATTGAGAAATACGCGAAATCGGTTGATGGCGCGGACACCGCTCTCGCTGCTGAGGTCTGGTTGGATTCGCCGGAGGTCTCCTTCATCCACCCGCTGGGCCACGAGCACGGTTTCGAACAAATAAAGCAAAATGTCTACCTGCACTTGATGGGCGATACCTTCTCGGAGCGCAAACTCAGTATTCATGACGTTTCCGTCCATGTTTACGGAGACGCCGCCTGGGCCGAGTTCTACTGGGATTTCGCCGCCAAGTTCAGAAAAGATGGCTCGCCCCTCGCGACACACGGCAGGGAAACACAGCTCTACCGGAAGGAACAAGGTCGATGGCGCTTGGTTCACGTTCACTATTCCGGAATGCCTGTCACGGCAGAACGCCAAGGTTTCTGAGCGAAAGAAACATTTTTTTTCAAGGGCGCTCCCTGCCAGCAAAGAAGGCGGATTGACCGCCGGGAATGAGGCACCTTATACTGATCTCCCGTGCTGGACGCGGATTTCGCGCCAGCGTGCCTCGAGTCATTCCGCGAGCAGCGTAGGAGCGAACTTTAGTTCGCCGGCCGGAATTTCCGAAATCAGCAAACTTTCTAGGGAGCATATGAGCAGCGTCAAAGCGACACAACTTCGCCCCGGCATGGTCATCCAGCACGAGGGCCAGCTTTTCACTATTTTCAGCGTCGATCACCGCACGCCCGGCAACAAGCGCGGCTCGATGCAGACCCGCATGAGGAACCTCCGTACGGGTGCGATCATCGATTACCGGTTCCGCGCCGAAGAATTCGTGGACCGCGCCATCCTCGATGAAGTCGAGTTCGAGTATCTCTACAACGAGGGCGACGATTTTCACTTCATGAACACGAAGAACTACGAGCAGATGCAGATGAGCCGCGAAGAGCTGGGCGAAACGGTCTACTACTTGATTCCCAGCACCATCGTGAAGGTGGAATTTTTCGAGGAAAAAGCCATCGGAGTGGATCTCCCCGACACCATGGACATGAAGGTGATCCAGACCGAGCCAACGCTCCAGAAAGCCACCGCCAGCGCGGTCATGAAGCCCGCAACACTGGAAACCGGCCTGGTCGTTCAGGTTCCGCCGTTCGTGAATGAGGGCGACAGAATCAAGGTGGACACCTCGGAAGCACGTTACGTTCAGCGCGTCGAGTAATTCTTGGTTCTTTGCTTTTGTACGCGGCTGGTAGATGATGACACTTCGATTTTCCGCCTCCGCAGCTAATTTCAGCGCCAGCCGGAATTAGAAGAGGCAGAACGGCGTCCCGGTTTTCAACGGGGCGCCTTTTGTTTTTGCGTACCCGCGTCTAGTCTAAAGTAGACTAGTTTTCCGTCTAATCTACGCTAGTGTGATCCCGCCGTGCCCGTTGCGGATTTTTCGCCCGCCGGATGCGCGCCAAACACGCGGTCGAAGATCGCATCCACATAGCGAAGCTGCCGCTGCAGATCGAAGGTGTGCGCTAGGGCTTTCGAATCGAGGTACTTCGCGATGCGCTGATCTTTCGAAACGCGGTCGCGGAAACTTGTGTCTGACTCCCACGCGGTCATGGCGTTCTCCTGCACCGCCTTGTACGCGTCGTCGCGCGGCATGCCTTTTTCCACCAAGTCCTGCAACAATTGTCCCGAATAGATGAGACCGTGAGTGGATTCGAGATTTCGAATCATATGTTCCGGGAAGACACGCATCTCGCCAATGATCGCAGTCATTTTCGAAAGCATGTAATCCACGAGAATCGTGGAATCGGGGAGGATGATTCTCTCCACGGAACTGTGGGAGATGTCGCGTTCGTGCCACAAGGCAACATTTTCGAACGCAGCGAGCATGTTCGAACGGACGAGGCGCGCCAAGCCGCAGATTTGTTCGCACGTGACGGGATTGCGCTTGTGAGGCATGGCGGAACTGCCGCGCTGCTCGCCGCTGAACGGCTCTTCGGCTTCGCGGACTTCGGTGCGCTGGAGATGGCGAATTTCGAGTGCGATTTTTTCAAGCGTGGCGGCGATAAGCGCGAGAGAGCTGAGATATTGTGCGTGGCGATCGCGCTGAATCACTTGCGAAGCGACGGGAGCGACACTGAGCCCCAGGCGCTTGCAGATGCGCTCTTCCATTTCCGGGCCAAGGTGCGAAGCATTACCGACGGCGCCGGAGATTTTTCCGACAGCCATTTGCGCGGCGGCGTCGCGAAAGCGCGTGATGTTGCGCTGATTTTCCGAAAACCAATTGGCGATTTTTAAACCAAACGTGATGGGCTCGGCATGAATGCCGTGAGTGCGGCCGATTTGCGGGGTGTGGCGGAATTCATGGGCGCGCACATCGAGAATTTCTCCAAACATCACCAAGCCGCGCTCGATTAGCTTCGAAGCATCGCGAACCTGGAGGGCCTGCGCGGTGTCAACAACGTCATTCGAAGTCATGCCGTAGTGCAGCCAGCGCGCGGCGGCCGGATCAGCGATCGATTCGCCGACGGCCATGGTGAAAGCAATGACGTCGTGCTTCACGCGAGATTCGAGTTCGTGGATGCGCGCGACATCGATCTTGGCGCGAGAGCGAATCGCGGCGGCAGCATCCTTGGGGACTTGGCCCGCTTCCGCAAGCGTTTCCGTGGCGGCGAGCTCGACTTCCAGCCACTTTGCGAACTTGTTCGCGTCACTCCAAACCTGGCCCATCTCCTGGCGCGTGTAGCGTGCTATCACTGCTTTCTCCCCAAAAAGCGAAAAGAAGATTGCGCGGGCAGTTCCCCGTGTTTCCTACTTCCATGATACCGCAGATGGGAAAATGTGCGCGGCGCGAGGGATTTCCTGCTTAGTGTCCGAAAATGGGATGGGCAGTCGCGGAAACGAGCGTTTGGTGACCGGAAAGCGCATGGACAGGGGGTATAAGACGCTAAGAAAAAAGCAGTTGGGGCGCCAACGGAGCGGCAAAAGAGTTGCACAAGGCAAGGGTGTAGGGTGTCTACAGGCTAGGAAGTAGGATGTCAACAGCCTTGGATGGAACAAAGGGCAGGGTCACATCGTCATAACCAAGAGAAAGAGCAAAGAGACAGCATGGAAAGAGCGTTCGAGGGGCGTTGTTGAGCATTGGAAGGAAGTGTCAGAGGTACAAAGCGATGGCTGAGAAGAGAGAACGGTACCAGAACCGGATCGAGCTTTTGCAGGGGACGCTGGACCTGCTGATTTTGCAGACCCTGCAATGGGGGCCGCAACATGGCTATGGCATTAGCGTGGCCATCCGGAATCGCTCTGGCGAGTTGCTGCAGGTGGATACCGGTTCGCTTTATCCAGCTTTGCATCGACTGGAAAAGCAGAAATGGATCAGGGCGGAGTGGCGAATCTCCGAAAACAAGCAGCGAGCAAAGTTTTATCAATTGACGGCGGCAGGAAAGAAGCAACTGACAAGAGAACGCTCAAAGTGGTCGCAGCTCTCGGACGCGATCGCGGGCGTGCTGAACCCAGAGCAGAGGTGATCGGCAAGAAAGTAAGGAACGCAGAGGTGGACCGTGAGTTTCTGGCGACGGAAGAAGCGAGACGCAGACCTTGAGGAGGAATTGCAGAGCCATCTGGAGATGGCGGCGCGGGATGGTATGGAAGGAGGGAAGGGTAAGAGAGAAGCAGAGCAAGCGGCGCGGCGGGAGTTTGGGAATGTGGGGTTGGTGAAGGAGGTCACGCGGGACGTTTGGGGGTGGAGGTGGCTGAGAGACGCCGCGGATGATGCGCGTTACGGAATGAGGATGCTGGCGAAGAATCCGGGGTTCGCGATCGTTGCCATTCTCTCTCTGGCGCTTGGCATCGGCGCCACAACAGCTATGTTCAGCGTGGTCTACGCCGTTTTGGTGAATCCGTATCCTTACGCTAATTCAGACCGGATGGTTCACTTGGTGGTCCACGACGCTAACGGCAACCGCCGCTATGTAAACCTCAATGGGCCGCAATTGCAACAGCTTCGGCAGGCCAGCTCGGTCGAGAGCTCTGCCGCCATGGATGGGTGGGACCTCACCACGACCGAAGGCGATCTACCTGAAAACGTCCAGGGCGTGTATCTGACCTCCAACGCCTTCGTTCATTTTGGCGTGCCGACTCTGCTGGGGCGTGGACTGCTGCCATCGGATGCACCTGAGGGCCAGGATCCCGAGAACGTGGCCGTGCTGGGTTATCAGTTCTGGCAGAGACACTACGGCGGCGATCCCGGCATCGTGGGCAAGAATATTCAGTTAGTCCATAAGACCTACTCGATTGTGGGAGTGGTTCGGCCACGGTTTACGTGGGGAGATGGCGAAGTCTATCTGCCGCTTAAGCTCACCGCCGATCCGGTGCGCACTTACTTCCCCATGATCCGGCTCAAGCCAGGGATCACGCGCGCGGCGGCAAACGCGGAGTTTCAGTCGCTCCTCGAGCAATTCGCGAAGCAAACTCCAACGCATTTCCCCGAGCATTTCCGGATGGCCATAGAAGGATTGAACGACCACTTCGTGACTGATATCGGCGGGACATTGTACCTGCTGCTCGCTGCCGTAGCTTTGTTGCTGCTGATCGGATGCGGAAACGTTTCGATACTGCTGCTGGCCCGGGGCACGGCGCGGCAGCACGAGCTGGCGGTGCGGTCGGCTATCGGGGCGGAAGGCTCCCGGCTACTGCGACAGTTGCTCACGGAATCGCTAATGCTGTCGTTTACGGGGGCGATCATTGGCGTGGCGCTGGCAAATAGCCTGGTAAAACTTATCATGAACTGGCTGCCGGAATTCTCGTTCCCGCACGAAGCGGCGATCAGCATCAATCTGCCGGTGTTGTTCTTCAGCGTCAGCCTTGCGCTGCTGACGGGCATCATCTTCGGCATCTCGCCGGCGCTTCAATCCGCGCGTCCGGATGTCGCCCAGGTGATGCAAGCGAATACGCGCAAGATTACGACGGGAGTTCGTGGCCGCCGGACTCACAGCGTCCTGATCGCGGGCCAGATTGCCCTGACACTTCTGCTGCTGGCTGGGGCGGGGGTTGCCATGCGAGGCTTCGTGCGCATGATGCGCGTGAACCTCGGCTACGACCCACACAACACCATGTCGGTCGGGATCCCAGTACACGACAACACCTACACCACGTGGGAGGCCAGGAGAGCGTACTTCAGTCAGCTGCTTCAGAAGGTGGGCGCAATGCCGGAAGTAGATTCGGCCGGCCTTTCGACAAATGCCACTCCGCCAAGCAACGGATGGGAACAGCGTTTCGAAATTTCCGGCAAGCCAGTAGCAGAACAACAGCGGGCGCGTGTCAACTTCATCAGTGCGGGCTATTTCTCCGTGCTCCGCATTCCGTTGCTGCAAGGACGAATCTGGGATGAAAGCGAGACGATGCACGGCTCCAAACTCGCGCTGATCAATCAGACCCTGGCTCGCCAATATTTCCCGAATGGCGACGCCATTGGCAGCGAGATCCGCGTGCCCGAACTGAAGGGTGAGCCTCCGTTTCAACTGGCAGTCGCCGGGAGTGACGGCTGGTTTCAGGTAATTGGCATCGTCAGCGATGCTCGCAACGACGGTCTGCGCAATCCAACCAAGCCCTCTATGTATGTGCCGTATACGATCAGCATGCCGGTTTGGACACAGATCCTCGTCCGAACCAAGGTCCCTCCACTCCGGATACTGCGTGCTGTGCGCGAACAGATTCACACTGTTGATCCTGACCAGCAAGCATCGAGAAATGTTCGCGATCTCGACGGATGGATTACGACGCAGCCGGAATGGGAACAGGGACATCTGGTAGCAACCCTGTTTGCGGGGTTTGCAATCCTGGCGCTGGCGCTGGCCGCCACGGGACTGTACAGCGTGATTTCCTTCGCGGTTAGTCAACGAACCGGCGAATTCGGCATACGCATGGCGCTGGGAGCTAGGCCCAAAGATGTCCTGCTAATAGTGTTTCGCTCGGCGGCGAAGAGCGTGACTGGCGGTGTTCTAGCTGGAGTAGTGGTGACGATCACGCTCAATCGTGTGCTCGCGCGCTGGATTCAGGGCAGCTCACTCGATGCGATGATCCTTGCCGGGGTGATCCTGTTGCTGGTCGTGACTTCTGCATTGTCCTGCTTCATACCAGCGCGAAGGGCGTCCTCGGTGGATCCGACGGTGGCGCTGAGGTACGAATGAATGAAGCCTTAGCCGGAGAGCCGTGCCTTGCATGTGGCTCCCCTGCGGAGTCCGATTACTCCTTCCTATAACACTTGTGCTTGCGGGTCCGGAAAGCCGTATGTTATTGGCAAGTAAGGGCCTAAGCCTAACCTAACCGCAAGCCTCGAATCCTGTCTAATGAATCGGATGCAACAGAGCGTCGAAAGCACCCAGGCCATCGCCGAGAGCGACGCCATCGCCGTGGAGCGCACGCT
>DATNLB010000370.1:0-5362 GCA_035603095.1 Candidatus Acidiferrales bacterium | reverse complement strand
ATTTCCAGCGTCACAAAGCCTTCCCACTCTGGTTCGAAGGGCGTCACGTTCACGATGATCCCGCACCGCGCATAGGTTGATTTGCCCAGGCAAATCGTCAGCACGTTCCGCGGAATCCGAAAATATTCCACGGACCGCGCCAGCGCAAACGAATTCGGCGGAATGATGCACACGTCACCCTTAAACTCCACGAACGATTTCGGATCGAAATGCTTTGGATCCACAATCGTCGAGTTCACATTCGTGAAAATCCGGAACTCGTCCGCCACTCGAATATCGTAGCCGTATGAGGATACTCCGTAACTGATCACTCCCTCGCGCACCTGCCGGTCCGTAAACGGCTCGATCATCTTGTGCTCTAGCGACATGCGCCGGATCCAGCGGTCTGGCTTGACGGCCATCCAGTCCTCCCCGATTTGTAAGTTCGATTTGTGTCTTCGATTTGTTGCCACACCAAAGTGATTCGAATGAGAACGTCAAAAGATGTTCAGTGTAGATTACCCCTCGCGTCTTGACAACCCACGTCGCACCCACTAGCATCTGCCTCGGAAGCGCGGGAGGATCGCGTGATTAAGCTCGATATCGTAAATGCCGTTGTCGCCACTACGAACATCAGCCGCACCAAAGCCGAGCAAGCCGTTGAAACTGTTTTCGAATCGTTGAAGCAGGCTCTTGGCCGTGGCCAGCGCATCGAACTCCGCCGCTTCGGCGTCTTCAGTGTGAAGCCGCGCAAGACCGGCATCGGCCGCAATCCTCGCACCGGCGAAGAGGTGAACATTCCGCCGGGCAAGGCCGTCCGCTTCAAGCCCGGCAAAGAGCTTCAGGGTATCGAAGAAGAGAAAAAAGCAAATTAGGCCTGTCGCGGCATACTCTCAATCGCTCCAAACGTACGACTGCCTCAGGGCTTCCGCTCTAGCGCGAACCCGTGCAATTGTGCTGTACTGGCGAGTGCTGATTCCAAATGTACCGCTGACCAATTCGTGAGCCCGCCACTCCCAGAAAATCCTCCGCCGTCCATTCCTATCAACATGGATTGGCGCTCCGCTTCTCCCGGCAGCGTCCGTTACACCCCTGTCCCCTACCGTCCTTCCCGGAAGATGTTGATTCTTGCCTGCATCCTCTTCCTCCTCACGCTTTGCACCTGCCTCGTCGCCGGGACACAGTTCGCTACTGCCTATGCTCAGAACGAAGCCTTCTCTTTTGACGAATTTCTCCGCTCTTTCACTCTTTTTTACAAACACCCTCTCGGCCTCGCCGCAGGCCTGCCTTTTGCTCTCACTTTGCTCACCATTCTTCTCACGCACGAACTGGGTCATTTCTTTGCCTGCCGCTATCATCATATTCGCGCGACCTATCCTTTTTTCGTTCCCTTCCCCAACTTGAACGGCACGTTCGGTGCTTTCATCCTGATTCGCTCGCCTATCCTCACGAACCGGGCCTTGTTTGATGTCGGCGCTTCAGGCCCGCTCGTCGGTTTCGTCTTCGCCGTTCCTGCGCTCGTATACGGCGTCCTCCATGCCAAGCTGGTTCCCGGCCTCGCTGACCCTGCGAACGCCGAAGTCATCTATGGCACTCCGCTCTTGCTGCGCCTCTTGGACGCGGTACTGCATCCCGGCGTCTCTCCTGATGCTCTCCTCTTGCCGCCGATTGGCCGCGCTGCCTGGGTCGGGTTGTTTGTCACCTCGCTCAATCTCGTGCCGGTTGCGCAGCTTGATGGCGGTCACATTCTTCGTTCTCTCAGTCCCCGCATCCACCGTTATTCCTCGATCCTCCTGCCTGCTGTTCTCATCCTGCTCGGGCTCGTTGGTTTCTGGGACGGTTGGTACATCTGGGGTGCTCTGCTTCTCGCTATGCGATTCCTCCGCGTCGCCCCCATTTACGATCCGGCAACTCTCGATCGCCGTCGTCGCTGGGGGGCGCTCCTTGCTCTGCTGATTTTTCTCCTTTCCTTCATGCCCGTACCGTTCTACTTTCCTCCAAGTTCTCATTGACCGCCGCGAAACTCCGGTTATGATTCCTCGCGTCTGCCCGCGCACTGCGTGGCAGAACGCCAATGCCAGAACTGATTCGCACACTTCGGCTTCGAGATCTTCTGCTTCTCTTCATCGGCTCCGTTATTGGCTCCGGCATCTTTCGAACGCCGGGTCCTATTCTTCGCCAAGTCGACGGCTCCGTCGGCCTTTCGCTCTTGGTCTGGATAGTAGGCGGCGTCCTCTCGTTGCTGGGTGCACTCACCTACGCCGAGCTTGCGGCTGCAAATCCCGAGGCCGGTGGGTTGTATTGCTACATTCGTGACGGCTTCGGCCGTCTTTCAGCCTTCCTTTATGGCTGGTGCCTTTTCCTGGTGATTGCCAGCGGCTCCGTCGCTGCCCTGGCGCGCGCCTTCAGCGAGTATCTCGGAAGAGTGCTCCCAATTTCTCCTGCGGAGCAAACTCTCGCCGCCGTCGTGATGATAGGAATCGTCACCGTCATAAACGTCTGGGGCACGCGTAAGAGTTCAGACCTTCAGAACTGGACCACCCTCGTCAAGATGGGCATCATCGTTATCCTCAGTGCCTTGCTACTGGCCTTTGGTCGTCATGGCCGCGACATTCCCTCCGCCTTGCCCGCTGCTCAGCATGGACTCAACCTCTGGTCCAATTTCGGCTTGGCGATGATTTCCGTTCTTTGGGCTTATGAAGGCTGGCAGTTCGGGACGTACAGTGCCGGTGAAGTCGTAGATCCGCAGAGGGCATTTCCGCGTGCTTTTTTAATGGGCTCACTGATTCTCGTGGGGCTTTATCTCGTCGCCGTTGTCGCTTACCTCTTCGCCCTCGGCCCCACGGACATGGCCGCTAGCGAAACTATCGCCGCCACTTCTGTAACTGCCGTCCTCGGCCCGTGGGCAGGTAAAATCGTGGCGCTTACCATTCTGATTTCCACCTTCAGCGCCGCCAATAGCGTCATTCTCACGGCCCCTCGTGTTTTCTACGCCATGGCCAACGACAAACTCTTTTTCAAGAAGCTCGCGGAGGTTCACCCCCGGTTCCAGACTCCGGCAGCGGCCATCATCGGGCTGGGCGTCTGGTCAGCAGTTCTGGTGTGCGCCGGTGAGCTGGGCACTTTCAGCAAGTTGATCGGCGGCGTAATTTTTATTGGCTGGATCTTCTACGGCCTCGGCGCCGCCGCCATTTTCCCCATTCGCCGTGCCTCTGCGGGGCGGCCACTTCCCTATCGCGTTCCCGGCTATCCGTGGACACCCGCGATCTTCGTTCTTGTCGCCGCCGCCATCGTTGGCAACGCTGTTTATCTCGCTTTCCGCGACCCTTCCCAGTTCAAAAATCTGGCCGTCGCCATCCTGCTGTTTTTTATCGGCCTACCCGCCTACTTTTTCTGGCGCAAACGCGCTGTCTCTTGAATTCAGTTTTTGTAGTGACGGGTTTAGCCCGCACTTTGTCGGTTCGCACCTGTTATGTCCTGAAGGAGCGTTGAGCGGGGCCTTCTTGTTCGAAGCAAAATCAGTCTTCGAGATGAGACTTGGCTAGAATTCTCAGAACCACCTCGCGCGCTTTGCGGACGTGTTCACTCTCTGCTCCATTCGGCTCAAGTTTCAGGTAAGCATCCAAATCTTGCAGTTGCGCACGGTATTCGTGCCTGTACCCACAGGCATCCGACAGCACCAGATAGGCATGGGCGAAATTGGGATTGCGGAGAAGAGCCTCACGCGCACTTCTTTCCGCTTCGTCCGGGCGATTTAGCCGCAATTGCGCCATCCCCAGGATTAGGTAACCGTCGGGTGAGCTAGGGTCCACCTCCAACCCCCTGCGGATGATGGTTGCTGCCTCCTCTGGTTTTCCCTCCAGATAAACGAGATAACCGATGCCAAACTCCGCCAAGGCGTACCTTCCGCCACTCGCATCAATGGCCTTTTGAAAAGCCTGCATGGCCTCATCCCTCTGGCCTAGTCTCGTCGCCGCAACGCCCACGTGATAGTAGGCCTCATAGTAATCAGGAAACGCCTCGGTAGCCTTCGTGAAGTGGCTTAGGCTCCCGGCAACATCTTGCTTTGCCAAGCTCCCCAATCCCTTTTCAAATTCGCGTCGCGCTTTGCCGGGAATCTTCAGCTCCCGGGCCGAAACTGTGTAACCGTTCCGCTCGGATTGCATTGTGTGGGGGGAATTGAGGTACAGCACCAGCTTCGAGGAAGCACCATCCAGCTTTGCGCTCGTTTGCGCCGGCTCATATCCCGGTTCATCGACCATGATCTCGTATGTGCTTGGTGGGAGGCTTCGTACTTCAAAGTGGCCTTCCAGGTCCGTCAGTACGCTGCGGAATATTCCGGCTACGTGTGATTTTAGTTTTACAGCCACCTGGCTCGCTGGCCGGTTGCTCGCCTTCAAGAGCACGGTTCCGGAAATCGTTCCATCCTTCGTCTCTGAATCGGCGGCTTGCGCCTTTGCTACGGGCACCCTGGCCATGAGTAACCAGGTGATCAGCACGACGTTTAGGAGGAACCTCAGCGGCTGGCTAGGGAGAAATCCCAGTCGTAGGCTTAAATTCTCGGTTCTGGCAAACTCGTACCGCATCTCGACCTGCTATGCACTCTTGGGGCGTTTCTTCGGAGGGCTGGGAGATCGGGAGAGTTAATCCGTCGGGCCGTGAGCAACCACTTCCACCTGTCGTTATACGGTTGGGGTTGTGGTCTCGCCAGCGCCGCCGGTGCACCTTAACTCCTCGATGCCGACCTTTGCGTGCCCAGCAATCTTCTCCTTGGAGAACCCTGTTGTCTGTCCTCTATTGAACTCTGCACCGTGCATGCCAAAACTCCATTCACTCCATCTCACATCTGACTTTATGCCGCGGCAGCCATCCCGCCGAACTCGGAACGCCGCCAACTTCTTTTTCTTCAATGCGAATCTCCCTAAGTTTTTCCACCGACTTGCTAATTTAGTAGCCATCTAGGCACTAGCGGTTGAATGGCATTTCCATGTGATTGCCTTGGGAAACTGTCTCAACCAGCGACACACTGTGCTATCTTGGCTCACTTTGAGATTTGCAAACGCTCCCCCGCTCGATCTCAATCAAGGAGCTTTCCGATGCGAAGATTCTCCGCGTTCCTCCTGATTCTCTTTTGTCTTGCGGTCGCCTCTGCCAGGCCCCGTCCAGACGAGCTAACCAGGAAGTTTGTTGGTGCTTGGCGACTGGTCTCCATCGAAGGCAATCCCCCCGGCCGCACTAACTTTTATGACCGGCCAACCGGCCTGATCATGTACGACTCTTCTGGCCGCATGTGCGTCAACATCGTCCTCAAGGCCGATCGCAAACCTTTTGCGCCCTATACAAAAGGATTGCTCACCGCTACCACCGAAGAAAAAGCCGCCGC
>DATNLB010000262.1:0-2778 GCA_035603095.1 Candidatus Acidiferrales bacterium | reverse complement strand
ACATCGCGTCTGCGTTAAATGGGGCCGGGTCGGTATGAGCGCCACGTTCAGACTCGTGCCGGTGCAAGAGGTCTACGACGACCTCTTGCACCGCACACTTTCCAGAATTTCCTGCGATCTTGGCCGCCTGATCTATCTGGCCTCGACTCGCGATTACAACACGGGAAATTATTATCACGAGGGACTTGCCGGCCGGTTCAGCCCGGAGGTTGCACGCAAAGCGCTGGAAATGGCCCACCGGCAAGCCTTTTATAAGGTTTCCGGTTTTTCCCTGGAGGAGTTAGCCAGCGACCTTGAGGCTTATCTGCGATCTACCCGGGAGAATTCTCAGGAGTTTCTGCGCACGTGGCAGAGGCTGGAGCCGTACCGCATCGCGATTCCTACCGAGGTGAATCTCACGGTCGCGCGGCTCTTTACCTCCAACCTCAGACTCGCCTTGGCAATCTTGCGCTCCCGTCAGGAGCCGAGTCAGTCGCATCGCTGAGTTTCATCGCCACCCCCGTCACCTGCCCGACGATCTCGGCGTCGGTTCCAAACTTGAATTTTCGCACGCTGCAGGGTGACAGGGGATGAGGAAGCAGCAAGAGCTGGTCATCCAGAAGGTCACACCAGGCGCAAGCATAGCCGTCGCGCAGCTCCACGAAATAAATGGGGCGGTCAAATTCGGTCCGCCTGCGAAGAGGTTGCACTTTCCGCACGCGCGAATCGATCTGCACGAAGGAACCAGGACGCAGCAGCGGGTAAAGCGTGTAATCCTCCAGGCCGACATAGCCGTATTGACTGTGCCGGATGTCCAGGTGCTGGATCAACGCGATCGGTACTTCTCCCCAAAGTTCCACCATGCGCGAGAGAAGGTTGGTGTTGTCCAGCTCGAAGGACCTGTCAAATCGAATGGGGAAAGAAACCGTGCGGTCCGCGTCGTAGACCTCCAGCGTAGTCAGGTGTGTGTGTGGCAGTGGGGCGGCAAGTTGGTGGAGTCCCAACTTCTGCAGGTCAAGCCCGTAGAGGCGCAACAAGTCGGTGAACTTCATCCGGTAAATGGCGCTCAAACTGTACAGCTTGAAAATGCTCGGGACGGAATCTGAATTCTCGATTTGCGTAAGCCACGCGTTGGAAATTTGGAACTCCGCGTTGCCCTCCGCTTCCGCAATGCGCTCGCTGAATTCCGCCACATCGCGCGTAGTTATGCCCAGCCGCGAGCGCAGGCCCTTTAGCTGTTCGTTGGGCGGTAGTGCCGTCACAGCCTGTTATCTTACCTCAAGTAGGCGGGGAAAATAGCTGAGCGGCTTGGGCCTTCAAAAGAGAGACCTCTACAATTCCTGCAATGCCGACACTTGCGGCTCGGGTCAGCTGCGTATCAAAGGTCGGGTCAACTCATTGCCAAGAACTGCTCCTACTTGCCGATCAGACTTAGCTGACTGGCAACACAAAGCCATTGGCCGTCCTTCTTGATCCATGTGTCCGTGAAGCGGCCTTGATGGGCGTAGGGTTTCCCTTTCTCGGTCCCCTTTTCGCGAGTCGCGCCGGTGACGACCACGGTATCGCCGTGGCGGTGCAGCTTCATGTCATCGGAAACTTCGACCGTGAGCTGGTTGGATTTGTCGCGGATGGACCCCAGGAATTGGGCCTTGGACATCACGCTTCCGTCGTAGTCGGTTAGCACAAAATCGCTGTCCAGTAATTTCCCCATCGCGTCCGCGTCGTGGTTGATCTGCATCTGATTCCAGAGATTTTCCAGCGCAATGATTTTCGTCTCGTCGCCTTGTGCTCTGGAAATATCTTGCGCAAAGGGCAAGGAGGCGAGCGCAAGCAAGAGAATTAGAGAACGTAACATCGCTGTGGCTCCTTTGGGCCTGGTGTTCCTTCTGAGGATGTCACGAATCAAATTGCTTGAAGTCGCGGAAATTCCCAATCTGCCTACTTCAGATAATAGGGGCTCGGAGGACCGGCACCAGCCAAATTGTCGGTTGCGTGGGTGTGGGGATTGCGCGAAAATTGAAGTTCCCGCCGTGGCAGGAAAAGTCCCCGATAGCGCATTCGCGGGCGGTTCGAGATTCGAACGCGAGAATCAAGCGCCAGAAAAAGAAGGGCAAACGTCATGACGCAACACGTTGGCGAACTCAATCCCCCCGTCCGGTTGATGCTGACCCCCGGACCGTCTTCCATCGATCCGCGCGTTTATCGAGCGATGGCTACGCCGCTGGTGGGGCACATGGACCCGTGGTTCAAGGGGTGCATGGAGGAGACGCAAATCCTGCTGCGGCAGATTTTCCAGACGGAAAATCGGATCACCATGCCGCTCTCAGCTTCGGGTTCTGGAGGGATTGAGGCGTCGGTGCTGAATTCGTTGGAAGAAGGCGATGAGGGCATCGTGGCGGTCAACGGCGTTTTTTCCGAACGCATGTACGAAATTGCGACGCGGGCGTCGTCGAAGGTCGCAAAAGTGGAGGCACCGTACGGGAAGCCGGTGGATGCGGAGGACGTGCGCCGCGCGGGCAAGGGCAAGAAGATCAAGATAGTTGGCTTCGCGCACGGGGAGACCTCGACCGGAGTGATCACCGGCATCGATGCCTACCGCAAGGTCGCGGACGAATTGGGTGCGCTGCTAATTGTGGATACCGTGGCTTCGCTTGCGGCGGTGCCGGTCGATGTGGATAAGCAGCGGATTGATATTTGCTTCAGCGGATCGCAAAAGGCCATCAGCGCGCCGCCGGGAATGTCGCCGATTACGGTGAGCCCGGCCGCCGAGGAAGTGTTTCGAAAGCGGAAGACGAAAGT
>DATNLB010000372.1:0-8051 GCA_035603095.1 Candidatus Acidiferrales bacterium | reverse complement strand
GGCGAGCACGCTGGAGGCGCAAATTCGCGGCGCGATTCAGAGCGTAGATCCGGGGCTGCCGGTGTTCAACGTCACCTCGATGGATGAGGTACTGGATGCATCGCTGGCATCGCGCAGGTTTTCGGCGAATTTGGTGGCGGGCTTTGCGGGGGGAGCGCTCTTGCTGGCCTCGATCGGAATTTACGGCTTGCTTGCCTATATGGTTGGCCAAAGATCACGCGAGATTGGTCTGCGGTTGGCGTTGGGTGCCCAGCGAGCGGATGTCTTGCGACTTGTCCTGGGAAAAGGTGTAGGCCTGGCTGGCCTCGGAATTGTGACCGGTGTGATATTTTCCGCTTCTACCGCCTCGATGATGGCAAGTTTGCTCTACGGCGTTCGCCCACATGATCCGGCTGTATTTCTGCTGGTGCCGTTGCTTCTGCTCGTGGTTGCGATTGCCGCCTGCTACGTTCCGGCTTGGCGAGCGACCAAGGTGGATCCTATTGTGGCGCTGCGGGAATCGTGAGTTCCTTGGGCATGGACGCGTTGAGTGATGTGGGGAAGGCCCGCGCCCACAAGGCATTGGAAGCGCGCGCAACCTCGGGCTCCACCATCCTGACCATCTAACCCAGTATCGAAAGGAGTTTGCCATGAGCAAGACCGCAGTTACCTCGCCCGAACTCGCGCCGCCGGTCGGTCCGTTTTCCCAGGCCGTCGAAGTCGGCGGTTTCCTCTACTTCAGCGGTCAGGTCGGCCAAGACCCGGCCACTGGTAAGGTGGTCGAGGGGGGCATTGTGGCCGAGACCGAGCGCGTCTTCCAGAATCTCTCGGCGGTTCTTAAGGCGGCCGGAAGTAGTTTCGATCACGTTGTGCGCGCCGGTGTGTATCTCACGAGCATGAGTGACTTCGTCGCGATGAATGGTATCTACGCAAAGTATTTCCGTCAGCCCTATCCCGCCCGCACGACGATCGCGGCGGCCGCGCTGCCGCTCGGGGCCTGCGTTGAAATCGACCTTGTCGTCAAGACTTGAGGCGACGCACGGAGGTTAATCCTATGAAGTACACATTTCACATCGTCGATGTTTTCAGTTCGACGCCGTTCGGCGGTAATCAACACGCGGTTCTGCCTGACGAATACGATTCGTCGATAGCGGTTGTGGCATTGGATTTATGAGTGGACGCTGTAGAGGCAGAGGAGGCAGCATGAACAGATCAGTGTGTGGAGTGATGGTGAGCGTCGCCGGCTTGGCGGTGCTCGGGATGACCGCAACGCCGGCCGCCGTACAAACCAACGGTGCGATGGCGCAACGCCGGATGCCGGCTGTGCCTTGCCATCGGAACCCGAGGGCATTCCCGCCGCGCTCGACGCGGCGATCAGCGGGCCCGCGGACAAGGATCGAGCCTGCATGAAGGCCCTGTTAATACCCGAAGCGCGCATAATGTTCGTTTCACTCGGCGCGGACGGAGCGCCAAGCTATAGGCTAGAGACCTTGGACGATTGGATCGCCCGCGTCAAAGCCCGTGGCCACTCTATGCTGGAAGAAAAGCAGCTGAAATTTCACATCGAGCGCTACGGCAACATCGCGCACTTATGGAGCAGCTACCCGCTGCACAGCGACGGCAAGCAAGTCGCGCGCGGCATCAACAGCATTCAAGCGATCAAAGAAGCCGGCGGCTGGCGTGTTACGGGCATCAACCGAAGATTCCGCGTCGCCTCTTGCGTTTCCGCCAAGTTCCATTGGCATCCCGGAAACCGGGTGTCGCATTTGGCCGTGCCAAGTGGGAACGATTTCTGGGCGGCCGGCGCGGTGTTCCGCATGTGCGTATTTCAAGTTTTCATAGCGAAACGCAAAGTGGCGCGTGCTTCAAGCGATCGACAATAGCGTCTGCCATGCTTCGTTTAGAGGACTCCAGCAGCGGTATGACGATAACAAAGTGCTCTTCGCCGAACGACGAGAAGTCGCTGCCGCGCACGACGAAGTTGATAGTACAAGTTCGAGTCAGCAGTTGATGTTTATCGCGCGTTGACGCGCGATAGATTGTAAAAGAAGCCCAGACGATTGCGGAACTGTTGCATCATTCTTGCGAGCCCGTCGTGAGTATCTCCCTAGACGTATTGGCATTCCCGCGTCAGGTGTTCGCCTCTCTATCTCCACTGTGGTTATCAATCAAGTCGCAGCGAAAGGGCAGCACCTTTCTCCCATTCCTGGAGCATGCGCTCTCCGACATCAGCAAAGTCAGAATGCTGTTTAATGTAGGAGCGGATTTCGGGCGTGGTGTGTGACATGGCGTCGTCGATGCGCTCGAGAATCTGTTTGATCTTAGAAGGAGTGCCCGCCATTCGTGTTTCACCGAGCCTGCGAAGTTCCTTCCCGCTCGGCCACTTGGTCGTTCCGTTGAGAGTGAGCGCCATACTGTCTTCGGGCAGATAGACAGACGTGGTCACGAGATCGTAGACCGGAGCAAGCCTTGCTTCCCCGAGGACATCATCATAGACAATCCCGAAATTCTTCAGGTGCGCGTCGCCGTTGCGAAGGCTGCAATTAAGCGCAATCAAGGTAAAGAGCTTTTCCAGATCTTCGTTTATGTGCGGTGAGTTCGAAAACTCCTGAAACCGCTTCATGATCGAGGTCTCATAGCTGCCGCGATATTTCTCATCGGTCCTCCGGGCGTTAAGCACGCAAAAATCCTCGAAGCCGCGATAGGTGCCGTCCGTGCGAAGATCAAAACGGTCAATCACGAGCGCCATGCCATCTTCAGCGAGCCGATAGGGAGGCGCTTCAAGTCCGCACCTCCGTGCCACTGTGAGGCAGAAGTACTCGTTCGCCGCAAGCTGCGGATACTCGTTCGACTCCCACAATTTCACGATGTGGGTGGCGCCCCTGCAGCTCTGAGAGAGGCGGGGTTTAGCCTGCTTCAAGACGGCGGATGCCTGTTCGTCGCGCACGAGGATTTTGGGCTGCACGCCGCTGATGCCGGAAAAGGATGCAAACTTGTCGATCAAATAACGGAATTGGTCTTCGTCTCGGCGGCGCACAAGGATTTCGTCCACGGACTGAAAGGGAACTTCCTCATGGAGCTGCTCCTTTTCCCCGGTAAACCGAATGCGGCCCACCTGTGATCGCCCGACAATCGCGAGCAGATCAAACTCGTCAAACGTGCCGGTGGCTTTTGCAAACGCGAGGCGGAGGCGCTCGCGCAAAACCCCCTCGGGGAGATTCATCTCGAAAATAGGGGGCAAGCCAAAAGTGGTATCCCAAGAGGGCAGCCGCACGGGCATGGTGACAGAGACCGCTCGCTGTGGCGTTGCTTCTGGCAGATAGATAAATGTGCTGCCGCGATCGCGGTACCTGTCGAGCAAACCGGCTTCAACGCCGTCGGTCCAGACCTTGATCATCGCGATCCTCTTGCATGAGTTCGTCCAGAGTCGGCCTGCGCGAACCCGTTTCCTGGAGCTTTAGCTCCATGCCCAGCGCAGAGAGAATTTTGGTAATCTTGGAAAATCCCAACTCACCGATGCGACCGTTCTCCAGTGCATCAAGCGTTGAACGGCCAATGGAAGCCTTCTTTGCCAATTCGGCCTGGCTGAGGCCAAGCTTTTTTCGCTTTGCGGCGATCGGGGCACCTAAACTGAAGATGGGCAGCATGTGCCTAATATACTAGGCATTCATGGCTTTTTCAATAGTTTTGCCTGGTATATAGTGCATGAAGTTCCATGCTGTCTCCCGTCTGCCTTATCCCGCCTGAAGAGCTGTTGGGTTCGGAAGGCAGAGACATTGGAGAGCCTCAGTTCAGATTCTGGCTTCTTGATGTGATAAAGCCCGCAAGATGGCATCCAGAACTCGATCGAGGTGCTTGCCGACGTCTTCGGCGAGAAACCGGAGGATCAGATAGCCGTTCTCCTGAAGCAAGGCATCTTTACGACGATCTCGCCGGTAGGCGTCCGCATCGCCCAGATGCTGGCCACCGTCCAATTCGATGGCGATTCGGGACAGCGCGCAAAGCACATCAACCTCCATGCGACCCCAGCCGTCGAATGGAATCGGCAACTCCACATTCAAACGAAACTTTCCGTTCGTTGCGGCCAAGGTTTCGAGTCGTCGATATAGAAATGCCTCGCTTGCGCTTCGCGCTCGATTGACGCCCTCGGCATTCGGAGCTGGCATCACGGCTACGTCGACAAATAGATTTGCCAGAGAAGAATCTACGCCATCGCGCACCAAGCGGCGTACGCTGGCAGCGTATTGGCTCTTCCATTCGGGATCGATGGGAAGTGGCACGTCCGCGGGCCAGCCGGGCACGGCGCTGCCCGGAAGCTGTATCTTGTAGCCAATCGCTTCGTAGCCGCGACCGCGGCGATCAAACATTCGCGCGAGCATGGGCACATTGAGGTCAGCATAGTCGTAGACCCGCACTTCGCGTTTGCCGTCATAGAGACGATGCAGCCTGCCCACGTACTGCGCGATGGTTCCATGCCACGAGACGGGCAGCGTCAGAAATAAGGTGTCGAGCCGGGCATCATCAAAACCTTCGCCCACATAGCGGCCGGTGGCCAAGATCACGCGCGCCTCGTCCGCCGGAATGGCGGCCAAGCGGGCGGAGATGGCGTCAAGTTCCTTTTTGCGCATCCCTCCTCGGAGCACCACCAGGTGCCGCACCTCGGGCGCCAATTGCTTTGTCAAAGAGTTCAGATGTTCATTCCGTTCGGTCAGCACCAGCGGCGAACGTCCCTCCCGAAGGGTTTGGATCAGGTCATGGCAGATGAGCTGATTGCGCTCTTCATCGGCAATCAGCTCTTCATAGAGTTCGTGGAATTGTTGCCGCACATTTGGATTGGCCGGCCGCAGCGGACGAAAGTCGGTCGGGCGAACCATCACCGTATGCTTGAAAGGGTGAGCCGCCACCCGCTCCTTGGAATTAACCCGATAACGCACGGGACCACACTGCATAAAGATGATCGGATGGTGGCCATCCTTACGCATGACCGTTGCAGACAAACCCGTAACGAACTTCGCCTTGGCCTGGCGCGCAACCTGCTCAAAACTTTGGGCGGAGAGATGGTGGCATTCATCTACAATGAGGTGCCCATAGTTGCCGACCAGGTCATCGACTACGCCGTTTCGGACCAGGCTCTGGGTCACCCCCACATCCAGCAGGCCGGTGGGCTTGTTGCGGCCCCCACCAATCCGCCCGATAACGCGAACCGGCATTCCCAAGAAGCTAGAAAGTCGCTCGATCCATTGCTGTTGCAATTGCCGCCGATGCACCAATACGAGCGTATTGACGGCGCGTTTCGCAATCAGCCACGCGGCCACCACGGTCTTGCCGAACGCGGTGGTAGCTGCCAACACTCCCGTGTCCTGGGCAAGCATGGCCTGGGCGGCGAGGATCTGCTCGGGGCGCAGTTCACCCTGGAATGTCGCCTTCAGCGGTTGTCCAGAGTTGCGTTGGTCCCGGACTACTGTTTTGATGTTCAGACCCGACAGGGTTTGAAGCAGGTGATCCAGGCAGCCGCAAGGCAATCCAATGTGCTTCGGGTGATCTTCAGCGCAGGCGATAATTCGAGGCTTGTCGTAGGTTGAAAGCCGCATGGCCTGCGCCTTGTAGAATTCTGGGTTTTGAAACGCCGCCAGGCGGATCAAGCGGTTGCGGAGGGCAGGAGGCAGTACCTCTTTCTCGATATATATCTGATTGGCTAAAGTGAGTTCTAAGGTTTTCGGAAGGGGACCAGCGATCGGGGTATCTTTCCTGCGCCGCGAGGGCGGAGCCATCCAGGGTGTCCCTTCCTCTTCATCGCCTTCTGGCACTAAACGGACGCCAATTACCTTCCCTTTAGCTTCGGCGCGACGGACCACTTCTTCAACTTCACCGCGGCTAATTTTATGGATCGAGGACAAGAACTCCCATTGGTCGAGATACGGTGTCATTCGCTCATCCAGGAAAACGCCATTGCCTGATTCTCGCGGCCGCTTCTGCAGTGGCAAGGCGATTAAGTTGCCGAAGCCGCCCGGCGGAAGAGTGTCTTGATTGGGAAAGAAACGGTCGTACGAGTCCAGGCCAATGTCGGGACGGCGTTCCATGGTTTCCGTCAGAATATGCGCCCCAAACTTACGCGCCAAAGTGGCAGGCACGGCTTCGTTGAAGAAGAACCAAATGTGTCCGCCCCTGCCCGAGCGCGATCGCTCCAAGGCCGCCGGCAAATTCATTTGACGGCAAGTTTCCAAAAGCGCGCCGACATCGTCCTGCCATGTTGTTTTGTCAAAATCGGCGGCGAGGAAGAAACAGGTTTCGTCCAGAAGCATCGGATAAACGCCTATGACGAAATCACGGCTATGGTCGTCATGACCCTGCAGATGCCAGCGAATCACATCGTCAGTTACGGGAAGAAAACGCTGGTGGGGACATTCGGAACATTTGATCCTTGGTTTTTCGCAGATGCCCTGGACCCATTCATTACCACATACCGGTGAATAGCCGGCCCTGCCAGTCTTGCGGCTTTCGAAGCGACGCGGGTAAACATCTTCGCGTCCATGAAACAGCGAGCGGAAGAGGGCAATTTTGGCCTCGGCGGGGGAATGCTGATTCACGCCAGCCTGGTGCAAGACAGGCAGTCTGACAAGGGTGTCCACGACCCTATTCTACATTTGCAGCTCCGCAAAGCTTCAAGCACAATCGAAACTGACCAAGAGCTTGGCTGACAAGCTCGTGATCGAGTCAAATCTCTATCCGGGGTTTGATCGGGGGGATGGACTTGGGTCCAACTTGGGTCCAACTACTGCCAAATTAGGTCCAAAACCGTGTACCATGACGCAGAACAAAGCTGGACGGACCAACAAGATAGATTTTTTGCAACTGCCTTGGGCGCAGAAGGTCCCGAGTTCAAATCTCGGCGCCCCGACCAATCTATGTTTTTTGTTTCCCATCACTTAGAGAGGACTGCATTTTACTTGAAGCCCTTGTAAATTTCTCATAGGTAGGAGGTCGGTTTTTGCAAATCGTTCAATCTCCATGACTTCGCTGTCTTGAAATATCAATTGACACCATCAGACGTGCAACCACGCGCTATTGCTGCCAGCCCCCTCCCAATGCTTGGTACAGCTGAACCAGAGCCAGCAATTCATTGAGCCGTGCCTGCACGAGGCCAAGCTCCGCCGAGAAGGCGTTGGTTTCGTTGGTCAAGACTTCCAGATAGCCCGTGACACCACCCGTGTAGCGCATGTGGGAAAGACGCGCCGCGTCCTGAGCGGATCCGAAAAGCAGTTCTTGCTGTGCGCGGAATTCCCGGGTCTTGTGGTATGCGATTAGGGCGTCGGAGACGCTGCGAAAGGCTCCCTGAATCGATTGTTGGTAAAACAGCACCGCCGTTTGCTGGCGTGCCTCCGCGAGACGCACCTCAGAGCGGAGCCTGCCCCCCGTAAAGATTGGCTGGGTCAGTGAGGCGCCGAAGCTCCAAGCGCCAGCGGGTCCGCTGAACAAGCTGCTCAGCGCAGAACTCTGAAAGCCACCGGCGCCGCTCAGCGAGATCTGAGGAAAATAGGCGGCACGCGCCACGCCGATCACCGCGTTTGCCGCAACCAGCTGCGCTTCCGCTTGCCGAATGTCGGGCCGGCGCTCCAGCAGAGACGACGGAAGCCCAGGCGGCACTTCGGGAGGTTGGCGCTGCTCGGTGAGTGTCTGCCCTCGGGGTACGTCACCTGGATTCTGACCAAGCAGAATGCTGAGAAAGTTTTCCTGCTGCTCTATTTGCTGTTCGAGGGCGGGAATCTCCGCGCTTGCCGTAAATACCAACTGCTCGGCCTGGCGCACGTCGAGCAGTGACGTCGAGCCTCCGTCTGACAGGATGCGTGTCAGCCGCAGCGATTCCTGCCGCGAATTGAGCGTACGTTTTGAAATCTCCAGTTCCAGGTCGAGCGCCCGCAGCTGGAAGTATGCGCTGGAGACATTGGCCACAAGCGTCGAAACGACTTCCCGCCGGGCCCATTCACTCGCAAGGAGATTCGCTCTTCCGGCTTCGGTTGCACGGCGATACTTTCCCCAAAAATCAAGTTCCCAAGCGGCGGAAAGGTTCGTCT
>DATNLB010000088.1:0-8525 GCA_035603095.1 Candidatus Acidiferrales bacterium | reverse complement strand
ATTTCCCAGAAACCGATCCAGCATTAGTCTAGTCAGCAGGTATATCCCACTTCGAAACTCAGAGATTCCCCTAACTCCAATGCCCTGATTCGATGGATTGTCCCGGTCATGCTTCTTTAAATATGCTCAGTCCGACCCGGTGCGAGACTGAAACGAGAACGTTGATTTGGCCCTATGCTCTTTGACTCTCCAGCCTATTTCCTGTTCCTGATCCCCGTAGTAGTGGCGTATTGGCGCCTGAGTCATCGCGCGCAAAATATTTTCCTCCTTCTGGCAAGCTACTTTTTCTACGGCTGGTGGGACTGGCGCTTCCTTGCACTCATGATCGGCAGTACCACGATGGATTTTCTGATCGCCCGGAAAATCACCCCCAGCCGCACGGACTCGCACCGCAAAAAGTGGCTTATCTTCTCACTCGTGTTGAATTTTGGGATTCTCGGGGTCTTCAAGTATTTTGATTTCTTCACAGGGTCCTTTTCGAGCGCGCTTGAGACGCTGGGCATTCACCATATTCCTCTGCCCCTCCTTCGCGTGATTCTTCCACCGGGCATTTCGTTTTATACCTTTCAAGAAGTTGCCTACATCGTGGACGTTTATAAAGGAAGGCTGGAACCGGCAAAGTCTTTCTTGGACTATGGGCTCTTCATCAGCCTCTTCCCGCACTTGATTGCCGGACCAATTCAAAGACCGGGACATCTTCTTCCTCAGGTTCAGAAGGACCGCACCTTCGATGCGGATCGTTTTTTCGACGGCCTGATGCTTATTTTTTCCGGCCTCGTGCGCAAATGCGTTGTCGCGGACAATTGCGCTCTGCTCGCAAACGCGGCTTTTGGCGGCCAATTCGGTCCTTCGAATTTTTGGGTTGTTCTGATCGGAACCTACGCGTTTGCCTGGCAAGTCTATGGCGACTTCAGCGGCTACAGCGATATTGCGCGCGGTAGCGCGCAATTGCTGGGCTTCCATTTCATGGTCAACTTCCGGCAGCCCTATTTGTCACATCGCCTTCAGGAGTTTTGGCGGCGCTGGCACATCAGTTTGAGCACCTGGCTCCGCGATTACTTGTACATTCCTTTGGGAGGCAGTGCCGGCGGCGAATGGAAAACTTCCTTAAACCTTCTAATTACCATGGTCCTGGCGGGGCTCTGGCATGGCGCGAACTGGACGTTTGTGATCTTTGGGGCAATTCATGGCACTGTTTTGGCTGCGGAACGTTTCTTTTTCCCTGCCAAAACGAACCAGAAAGATGCAGTCCTGACTCAATATTCTACCGGTGTCTTCTCCCTTTGGGCACAGCGAATCCTGACATTCAATGTCTTTTGCTTGAGTTTGGCGTTCTTCCGGGCCACCTCACTCCCTGCGGCGGTGCAGTTTCTGGCCGGCCTGTCTAATTTCGCTTGGCGCATTGAGTACGCCTCGGCGTTCTTCATGCTCTGCCTTTTCTCCATACCTTTGTTCGTTGTGGATCTGTTGATGGAAGCCAGCAACCAGGAATACCCATTTGCAACCGCTCCATATTCCGTTCGGACCGCGCTGGCGGCCTTCACACTCATCATCCTTGCGCTCTTTTCGGGGAACAGTCTCAATGCCTTCGTCTACTTCCAGTTCTAAGTCGCCGGCCTTGGTCTACGCGAGGGTGCTGCTGGGGATCTGCGCTATTTTTGTTCTTTTTTTGGAGATTTTTGCCGATTACTTGCTCAAACATGATTCGGAAACCTACGCTCGCGTTTCTCAGCAATACGCTGAGGCCGTCAAGATGCGCCCCTCAAGAATTGGCGAACCAGCATCCGTTCTGATGGTGGGCAATTCCTTACTCATGGAAGGAATAGATGTGGACCGCCTGCAAGAATTGACCTCCAGCAAGATGCGGATTTATCCCATCTTTCTTGAAGCCACTGGTTACTACGACTGGCTGTATGGCCTGCAACGCCTCTTTCGTCAAGGTGCACGGCCCCAGGTCGTGGTTCTGGGCGTCGGCGTGAATAGCTTTCTTCAAAATAGCGTGCGGCAGGACTATGCCCCGATGATGTTTTTCGACGTCCGCGACGTCCTCGGTGCCGCTTCCGATTTAAACCTGGATCGTACGGCCACGAGTAACCTCTTGCTTGCACACTCGAGTGTATTCTGGGACACGCGTAGCGTCATTCGAACGCAGGTGCTCCGCCGCATGGTTCCTCATTGTAAAGAGCTTTTTTCGCTCGTAAAGCCCAAACCGGCACTTCCGCCAGGTCCGGAACTCGAAGCGATCACGACTGCCCGGATTCGGAGTTTGCGTCAACTGTGTGAGGCGCACGGAGCAAAACTGATCATCCTGGTCCCACCGACTCCCTCCTCGGAACAGGCCGTCCGCCAAATGGCCATCGCTTCACAAAAGGTCGGGGTCGATTCCCTGGTGCCTATCGATCCCGCGACACTTTCAGAAAGGTTCTACCAGCCGGATGAACTCCATCTCAATTCCGAGGGCGCAGCGCTTTTCACGTCAGCGTTAGCAACTTACCTTCCCGTAGAGATTGGCGTACCCAAATCCGCATCCTCGTCTAACTAGAACCCACGCCAGCCACAATTTCTGATCCCAGGAATTTCAGTCTTAGCATTCGCCCGATTCCTGCAGGTTTCTACCTGCTCCCGTTCTGCGGAGATTCCCTTCGGACCGTTCCGGTATGTACCGCCTTGTCCCCGTTGTAGAGGCCGGGTACGGTATCCACGAGTATGAGCCTGTAATGTTTCACCAATTTCATCAAGGATGTTCAAAGTGAAGCTACTCACTAATGTGAGAACATTTTGGACAATCCATAGGAGTGGAAGCCAATGTCGGCGTGTGATGTAGCAATTGTAGGAGCTGGTCCGTACGGACTCTCGGCGGCCGCGCACTTGAGAGCTGCCGATGGACTGGATGTCCGTGTCTTCGGTGAACCGATGTCTTTCTGGGAGAGACACATGCCCAAGGGCATGCTTCTCCGCTCTCCTCTGGAGGGGTCACACCTTTCCGATCCCGCCGGGGCGCTGTCGTTAGAAGCCTATGCGGCGGCCAAGGGGAACCCGCTCGCCGCGCCGTTCCCGCTCCACCGCTTCACCGACTATGGGCGTTGGTTTCAGAACCACGTCGCGCCCGACTTGGATTCCAGAAAGATTGACCGTGTGGAGAAGAATGGATCTGGGTTCCAGCTGACGCTCCAAGACGGAGAAAATCTAAAGGCACGGCGAGTCGTCATTGCCGCTGGAATCATGCCCTTCGCCTGGCATCCACAGGAATTTAGGTCTCTCCCGTCCGCGTTGGCCTCGCACGCCTCCGCGCACACCGATCTCAGCCGCTTTTCTGGAAAGAAAGTCGCCGTGATTGGCGGAGGGCAGAGCGCACTCGAATCGGCTGCACTCTTAAATGAGATGGGAGCCGAGGTTGAAGTGTTAGTCCGTACCTCCATGGTCCGTTGGCTCTGGCGGAGTCCTTGGGTGCACTCCTGCCGGCCAATCGCACGCATGCTGTACGCGCCACCGGACGTGGGCCAAGCCGGCGTTAGCCACCTCGTGGCACGTCCAAATTTGTTCCGGCGACTACCCCGTTTGGTGCAGAACCGCCTTGCGGTGCGCGCCATCCGGCCCGCGGGTGCCGCTTGGTTGAAGCCGCGATGCCAGCACTTTCCAATTTCGACGGGACGTGCAGTCGTTTCCACCGCAACGCTCGGCGACCGCGTAATTCTTAAATTGGGTGATGGCAGCGAGCGGCGCGTCGACCACGTTCTGCTTGCGACTGGCTACCGTGTGGACATCTCCCGCTATCCGTTCCTCACCGGGAAACTACTTTCATCGATTCGTCAAATTGGCGGCTATCCACAACTTGACGTCGGATTCGAATCCTCCGTTCCCGGTCTGCACTTCTTGGGCGCACCAGCCGCCTGGAGCTTTGGTCCGCTCTCGCGTTTCGTCGCGGGCTCGGCGTTCGCGGCCCGTGAGTTGACGCGCAAGATCCTTCGCAATACGTCGAATCACGCCGCCTCGTAGGCAGCTATGTCAGCCGCAGCCGCACTTCCGGAGACGTTGACTTCTTCGAATCTTTGCGTCGGCGTCGACGCCGGAGCCCCCGGCGCGTTGATCATGGGTGCGGACTACCGGGGCCTCGGTGTAGTGCGCAGTCTGGGTCGTCGGGGAATTCCTGTTTGGGTCATCAAGCAGGGTGGACATCTTGTGGCAACAACCTCCCGATACGTTTGCCGCAACATATCCTGGCCACCCAAGGACGAACGCAGGCAAATCGACTTTCTCTTGGACTTGGCGGACAAATACTATCTTAACGGGTGGGTGCTATTCCCCACCGATGACTACGCTGTCACGCTGGTTTCGCGCAACCATGAGGCGCTGGCCGGTCACTATCGGCTCACGGTGCCTCCTTGGCAAGAACTTCGCTGGGCCTGCGACAAGCGGCTGCTGCACCGTCTTGCAAGCGACCTCGGCGTTCATCAACCTTGGGCCGCCGCTCCCAACACCCGCGAAGAACTCGCAGCCCTCGACCATTCTTTCCCTTTGATCCTTAAGCCCGCGCTCAGGATGGAACCTGGCAGTCTCGCCATCCCCAAGGCTTGGCGGATCGATGACCGTGCTTCATTGCTGACGCGCTATGACGAGGCATGCGCTCTGATTGCCCCAGAAAACCTAATCGTCCAGGAATTGGTGCCAGGAGGCGGTGAATCGCAGTTTTCCTACGCCGCTCTTTGCAAAGACGGTGTACCCCTGGCTTCCATTGTCGCAAGGCGCACTCGGCAGTACCCGATGGATTTCGGGCAATTCAGCACCTACGTCGAAACAGTGGACGAGCCACAAGTCATCGAGCCTTCGGTGCGGCTGTTGAAAGCGTTGCGCTTCACGGGTCTTGTGGAAATCGAGTTCAAGAAAGATCCACGGGACGGTCAATGTAAAGTTATCGACATCAATCCGCGCGTTTGGGGTTGGCACACACTTTCCAGGCGCTGTGGAGTTGACTTCCCTCACCTCCTTTGGCTCCTCCTCAGGGGCGAATCTTTCTCGCAACGGCACGGGCGCGCCGGCCAGCGCTGGATGCACATGAGCAGCGACATGTCCGTAGCTATCCGGGAAATCCTGAGCGGCCGGCTCTCACTTCGGGATTATGCGCGGTCACTGCGCAGGCCCCTGGAGTCTGCCATTTTTTCCTGGGACGATCCCCTGCCCGGACTTCTCGATCTGCCGCTTTTCGCCGGCACCCTCGGCAAGCGAGTTCTTTGGGGAAAGAAGGCTTAGCGCTGTGCGCGAAACAACTGCACTTGCGCATCGCGCGAATGATATGATTCTTTGGGTCAAAGACGTCTTGCATCTCCGATCGTGGAGCGCCTCGCTGGCGACCTACGTACGATGGCGGGGTAACGTTCTTTCACGGAGCCTTTCCCCGCCCGGCTCACCGGTCCCGTCGCCGCTTCTCCGGGTAGACGAATTGAGCCCAACGTTGGAAGTCCACAACGCCCAAATTCGCAATGGAAACTGAACGCCGCCATCAACCCAGGAAGCAGCCGGAGAAACTCACCTACGTCCATTTTGAGCCGGAGAACGGAGGCATCGTTTTGAACGCCTCGGAGGGTGGTATCTCCTTTTTCGCCATTGCTCCCCTCCATCAGACGGGCACAATCCGCTTCGCTATCGTGCCGGGTACCGACGAACGGATCCTTGCCGCCGGCCAAGTCGTCTGGACGGATGAATTGAAAAAGGTTGGTGGCTTGAGCTTTGCGGAACTTGCCTCCGATGTTCGCGAACGAGTCCGCGGATGGTTGAGTCAGCGAGCCGCGCTCGCAATCCCCGAAGCAAGCAAAGAACCTTTGAGTCCTGATAAATTAACCGGAATGCACAAACAGGAACAGCGGGCGAGAGACGAGCTGGGTTTCCATTCTACTTTCGCGCACCACATTCCTCCGCCTGACTCAATGATTCCCGCCGCCCGGGCTTCCAGCGTGAACGCTTTCCCAACGACTTTGTTCCCGCCGGAATCGGCTACAGGCAATCCGCAAATGCCTCTATCTCGGCCGCAATTCATGCGTGGGGCCGCCACGGGAATTCTCATTTCAATCTTCGCTTTGATGATCTTCGTGTTTCTTCAGAATTTTCGCCCGGGAATCGCCAGCTCGCTGATTCGCCTCGGTAAGAAACTGGTGCAGATAAATCAGCCGCTGCCACCTTCGCCGGACGCGACGCCAGAGCTGCCCGCAAGCCCGGTTCAGGACGACCGCCCGGTCGCCAGCGCGCCGAACACCGAGATATCTCCTAGCGAGGCTTTGGAAAACTCTGCACTGCCCTCCACGGTCGAGTCTCTGCCGGAAAATTCCCCAGCGGCAAACGCTCATGCCGCCGAACGGCCGGACCCTCCGCAAACCCCGCGCCACGCGATCGGCGCGAGAAGCAGCGCCACAACATCACAGCAACTCTGGAAAGCAGTGGCGGAGGGCAACACGACGGCGGAAATTGCACTCGCCCGGCTTTACCTGACAGGAAATGGCGTGCCCAAAAGCTGCGAACAAGCCCGGGTCCTGCTTTCTGCGGCCTCGAAAAAAGGAAATGCCGAGGCCATGCGGCAATATCGCGGCCTGCTCACTACGGGCTGTAATTAGCGGCACCCAAGGGAATATTGGACTGACTGGTCGGTTAGCTCTGTTGAGCTGAAGATTCGACAAACTCGCAAACGACAACGGGATGGCCAAAGAATACTTCGTCTTCCATCTTCACGAAACAATCTTCTGCGGCAAGACAAGACCCGCATATTCATGCGCCACACGCCAGCTCAGTGATATAACAAAGACCAAATAGCGGGAAACGCAGCCATTCAAGCTTGCACGAGGCCTCGACGGACCGCGTAGCGTACTAGAGTTGCCGTTTCATGGATATCCAGTTTCCGCATAAGTCTTGATCGATGTGATTCGGCCGTCTTCACGCTGATGTCCAGCAGAGAAGCAATGTCCTTCGTCGACTTCCCCTCTGCAATCAATTGCAGCACTTGGCGTTCTCGAGCGGTGAGCGGATCCGCAGGCCTTTCCGATTTCGTCCGGTACGCCTCAATCACTGTCCGGGAGACACCTGGGCTCAGATAGAACATCCCTCGAGAAACTTGCTGAATGGCGTGTACCAGGTCGCTCGCCACCTGGTTTTTCAGCACATATCCCTTTACCCCAGCCTCCAGGGCCTCAAGGATATACTGATCTTCTTCGTGCTGCGTGAGCAGAATCACCTTCGTCTTCGGACAGGAACGGCCGAGTTCCCGTGCCGCATCTATCCCGTTTAGCATCGGCATACTGATATCCATGATGGCGATGTCCGGATGAAGTGATACCGACTGGGTCACCGCCTCCTGTCCATCAGCAGCTTCCGCAACGACTTTAAATTCTTCTCGCTCGAGCAATGATTTCAAACCCTGGCGTACCAGGACATGATCATCAGCGAGCGCTACGCGAATTGGCATATGTATCCTCCATTGGAAGTCGAATCAAAAGTTCAGTTCCTCGCCCCCGGTGCGATTCGATGCGCACCGTTCCACCGATTGCACTCAAGCGTTCCTGCATCCCGATCAAGCCCAACCCCTTCCGGCAGCCCGCTGCTTGAAGAGCGCGAACATCAAAACCCGCACCGTCATCCCGGATTGAGCAACACAACACGAATTCGTCTCGCCACGCGCGCACCCAGATGTTGCTCGCCTTTGCATGCTTGACCGCGTTGGTCAAGGCTTCCTGGACCACTCGATAGAGCGCCACTTCCGTTGTGCTGGGCAACCGTCCGGCAAATGCCACCTTGATATGGATGGGCAGGTTGGCGCGCTTCGAAACCCCTTCGGCCAGGAAGCGGATCGCGGGAATCCATCCAAGATCGTCCAGGACCGTTGGCCGTAGCTCGTGGGAATACCGCCGCAACTGCTTTTCAACTTGGTTGAGTAATTCTTCAACCCGCCCCATCTGCTCTTTGTGGCGTTCCGGCAATTCCCGCGCGACATCAGCGAGCGCAAGATGCACGGCCACCAAAAGCTGCCCGGCCTCGTCGTGTACGGCATACGCGATCCGCTTGATCTCTTCCTCGAGCGTTTCATTGAGACGCCGCAACGCCGCGATCGCATCTTGCACTCCGCGGTGGGCCATTTCGTAAGGCGAGAGCATCTCTGCCAGGAAGTCTCCAGCCGCCTTTAGCAACTCCTGGTGCCGTGCCGCTCCTTGTGCCTCGGCAAGCATCCCGTGGATCGCCTGATGATGCATGAATGCGATTTCCATGAAGCTCTTTTTCTCGGTGATGGCGCGGCGCCCCAGCTCGTAGGCCCGGCCCAGCGCGGCCTCGCCGCCGCTCCTCGTGTATTCCCCAAACGCCGAGCGATATTCTTCTTCAAAATTTGCAGGCGTCTTCCCTCTCCGTTTCGTTGCCGTCTTCATTGGCGAACTCCGGTTAGCCTCACCACCAAAACGAGCGCGTCATCATTTCCCCGGCAGTGACGTTCCAGAATTCTTTCCGCGGCTCTTTGCGGGGATTCCAGCGGGGAGAGGCCTTCGGCAAATTCA
>DATNLB010000115.1:0-4497 GCA_035603095.1 Candidatus Acidiferrales bacterium | reverse complement strand
GATGCGCTCGATCATCCAGTCCCAGAGCTTGGGATCGATGGGGGCGGGAGCGTACTTGGGGATCTCTCCGGCCAGCATTTTTCGAAAGCTGCCGGTGTCATAGTCGTTGCCGGCAAAGCCCACGATGGCAAATTGTTTAGGCAGGACATCGTCCTGCGCGAGGTTGCAGAGAGCTGGGATGAGCTTGCGCTTGGTGAGATCACCGGTGGCGCCGAAAATAACCATCACGCAGGGCGACGCAGTGAGGTTCATGTCCGGATGATTGAGGCTCATTGAGAGAAGTTCCTGTTCTCGGGCGCCAAACGTGTCTTGGAATATTTAGTGTCCGGACTTCTTTTCGACGTGCCCGCCGAATTGGAAGCGCATCGCGGACAATACTTTCGCCGCAAAATCGTCTTCGCCGCGCGAAGTAAACCTTTGAAACAGGGATGCGGTCAGAACGGGCGCGGGTGCAGTCGATTCGATGGCGGCGAGGATGGTCCAGCGGCCTTCGCCAGAATCGGACACGCGGCCCGAGAAGCGTTCGAGCGTCGGCTGATCGAGGAGGGAAATGGCGGTCAAATCGAGCAGCCAGGAAGCCACGACACTGCCACGCCGCCACACCTCCGTAACGTCCGCGAGATTGAAATCGTATTGATAATGCTCCGGGTTCCGCAATGGTGTAGTTTCCGCGTCTGTTTCACGATGGGATTTGCCAGCGTTGGCATGCTTGAGGATGTTCAAGCCCTCGGCGTAAGCCGCCATCAAGCCGTACTCGATGCCATTGTGCACCATCTTGACGAAATGACCGGCGCCGGAAGGGCCGCAGTGAAGGTAGCCTTCTTCGGCGGTGCCAGGCACCTTGTCGCGGCCGGGTGTGCGATCGACATTACCTCGTCCCGGCGCGAGCGTTTTGAAAATCGGATCGAGGTGCTTCACGACGTCCGTCTCGCCGCCAATCATCTGGCAATAGCCCCGTTCGAGGCCCCAAACGCCACCACTGGTGCCAACGTCGCAATAGTGGATTCCCTTTGCGGAAAGATCTTTCGCGCGGCGAATGTCGTCGATGTAGTAGGAGTTTCCGCCATCAATGACGACGTCGTCCTTCTCAAGCTTGCCTACCAAATCGCGCAGCGAGGCATCAACCACCGCGGCAGGCACCATGAGCCAGATGGCACGCGGCTTTTGCAGTTTCTTCACGAATTCATCGAGCGACGTTGCCCCGGTCGCGCCTTCGCCCTCCAATTGTTTGACGGTATCCGCGCTGCGGTCATACACGACGCACTTGTGACCGTTCTTTTGCAGGCGCCGGACCATGTTGGCGCCCATTCTTCCCAATCCGATCATCCCAAGCTGCATCGTCTGCGCTCCTCAGCATTCCGCAAAGTAGAATTCTTTCGCAACTTTATGCAATCGCTTTTTGCACAGCCTTGGTAAGAGTGGCGAGCCCAGACTTCAGATTCTTCCCAAGATGCACGCGCAAGGCACGCCTGCCGCGCTCGGCGAGAACCGCAAAATCGCCGCGGGCTTGCGCGGCTTTCACGATCCCAAACGTGTATTTTTGCCCGGGCACCGCAAGGTCCTTGGCATCATCGCAGGTGATCTGCAGGAAGACGCCGCTATTGGGACCGCCCTTGTAGGCTTGCCCGGTGGAGTGCAGGAAGCGCGGGCCAAACCCGAGAACCGTAGCCACCTTTTTCTTGTCGCGAACGGCGTGGCGGATCGTTTGCAGCGTCTTTTCATTCGCGGGATTCATCGTTATGTAGCCGAGGACCGCAAAATAGTCACCCGTGCCAAGGTGCGAGAGATGCGTTTTCAAAACGTCGGCAAGTTTCGCGCCGCCTGTCAACGCTGCGGCATTCTTTTCATCCGCAAAAAGTTTGATGCCTTTCTCCTCAAAGAAAGGCGATTCCGGTGGAAGGCTTCCGGTAGCTTCGTACTGGCTCGTCAGTTTCTTGGTTTCGATTTTGCTGGCTTCGACGTCAGGCTGGTTGAAGGCGTTGATCCCGATGATCGAACCCGCGACGGCCGTAGCGATTTCCCAACGGAAGAATTCTTGCCCGAGATTGTAAGTACTTGGCAGCGTGATGCGCACCACGGGATGCCCGGCTTTTTCAAGCGCGGCAACCGCGGCATCCTGAGCCTTGCTTGGCTTTGACTCCAGGCGCAGATAGGCGAAAACCCGATCGTTGCCATAAGCAGCTGGCTTGGCCAGGCGTTCGCGATCCACCGGAATAATGCCTTTGCCGATTTTTCCTGTGGATTCGGCAATCAATTGCTCGAGCCATGCGCCAAGATCGAAGATTCCCGGCGAAGTGACGATCGTAATCTTGTCTCGGCCATGATTCGCTGCGACGCCCAGGATCGTTCCCAGGACGACCCCCGGATTCGAATCGGCGGCGCTGGACGCATCACACGCCCGGACCATCTCTTCCGTGTTTTTCAGGAATTTTGCCACATCCAGCCCCATCACGGCGGCCGGTACCATCCCGAAGTTGGAGAGCGCGGAATAGCGGCCACCGATGCTCGGGACGCCAAAAAATATCTTGCGAAATTTGTCCGCTTCGGCGACCTGCTGCAACTTGGATCCCGGATCGGTGATGGCGATGAAGCGATTGCCGGCTTCTTTTTCGCCCACCTTGGCCTTTACGCGTTCGAAAAAGTATTGCTTGTAAATGTTGGGCTCGAGCGTGCTTCCCGATTTACTCGAGACGATGCAAATCGTGCTCTTGAGGTCCACTTTCGCTTCGATGGCCTTGATTTGCGCGGGATCGGTGGAATCGAGAACGTGCAGCTCGGGATAGCCTTTGATTTTTCCAAAGGTCATGCGCAGAACTTCAGGACAGAGGCTGGAGCCGCCCATGCCCAGCAAGAGCGCATGTTTGAATCGCGCTTTCTTCACGTCCTCGGCGATTTGCTTCAGCGCGTCAATGTGCGCGATCTGTTCTTCGGTGATGGTGAGCCAGCCGAGCCAATTGCTCTCGTCCGTGCCACTCCAGAGCGAAGCATCCTTCTGCCAAAGGCGCGCAACTTTATTATTCTTCTTCCACTCTTCGAGCGACGCAGCAACCGCCCCTGCAAGCGGACCGGGTAACTTGTAGGTCTGGCGGTTTAGACTCACGCACGCACCCCTGCATTCTTGCCCACGGCATCCAGCAGGGTCTTGAAGGCGTCGGCAAACAGCTTGACGCCGTCCACCAAGAGTTTGTCGGTCACTTCCTTCATCGAAATCCCCGCCTTGGCAAGGTCCGCCATCGTCTTCGCGGCTCCTTCGACATTTTCGGTAAGGCTGTGGCGCAGTTTGCCGTGATCGCGGAAGGCATCAAAGGTCGCCGGAGGAATTGTGTCCACAGTGTCTGCGCCGATCAATTCTTCGACGTACATCACATCGCGATACTTTGGATTCTTGGTGCTGGTGCTGGCCCAGAGGAGGCGCTGAGTCTGCGCGCCTTTGGCCGCGAGCGCCTTCCAACGCGGGCCGCTAAAAAGTTCCTGATACTTCTTGTAAGTAAGCCGGGCATTGGCAATGGCCACCTTGCCGCGGAGGCTTTCGAACAGAGCCTTCTGGCCGGCGTCCGCAGTGGTCTTGAGCTTTTCGTCGATATTGCTATCAACCAGGGTATCGATGCGGCTGACGAAAAAGCTGGCTACGCTGGCGATGTGACTGATGTCCTGCCCCTTGGCGGCGCGAGCTTCCAGTGCGGATAGGAACGCTTCGGCGACTTTCTCGTAGGCGGACTGTGCGAAGAGCAGCGTGATATTGATGTTGATCCCTTCTTCGAGCGCCTGGCCTATGGCGGGGAGGCCTTCGGGCGTGCCGGGAATCTTGATCATGACGTTGGGTCGATCCACGGCCTTCCACAAGCGGCGAGCTTCCGCGAGCGAAGCTTTCGTGTCGAAGCCAAGAAATGGCGAAACTTCCAGGCTAACGTAACCGTCGCGCCGCTTCGTTTCCGCATACACCGGCTTGAAAATGTCGCATGCGTCTTGCACGTCGCGAATCGCGATTTTTTCGAAGAGGCCGTTGGCATCGAGCTTCTTCGCGTCGGGCGAGGTCAGGACGTCGGTATAAAGATTGCTTCCCGTGATGGCCTTTTCAAAGATCGCCGGATTCGAGGTCATGCCCCGCAGGCCGTCGTTTTCAATGTACTTTTTCAACTGTCCGCTGGTGAGCAGGTCTCTGCGGATGTAGTCCATCCAGGGGGATTGTCCGTAGGCCAGCAGCCCCTTCAGGGGGTTCGCTCCCTGGCCGGCGCCTATGCTTGGGATCGTCGTCGTAGTCGTCATACTCGTTCTCCTTCACTGCGAATAAGGTTCGAAATCCTATTGTACGCCTCAGCGGCTTGGGCGCGCTTCTCGCTTCGAATGCCGGCCGTTTTTCTTATTGTTTCAAGCCTGCCGCAAACTTTGCTTCCAGCGCTTTCACTTTTCCAAGCCGCCGCACGTGCCGTTCTTCGTTCGTAAATTTTGCGGCCAGGAACGCCTTTACCAAATCCTCCGCGAGCTTCGAGCCGATGA
>DATNLB010000117.1:0-2384 GCA_035603095.1 Candidatus Acidiferrales bacterium | reverse complement strand
TGCTGGCGGTTGGGATAGAGTCGATACTTAAATATTCTTTGCATTCTTTTTCAACCACTCATCTACGGCTGCTCGGATGCACCACCCCACCGAGAGATGCCGCTCCTTAGCAAACTTCTCTAAGCCTTGGAGTTGCTCAGCCCTTAGCCGGATACTTAAAATCAGCATTCTCATGTATGACTCTGTACTACATAACGATTACAGATGTCAACAGCAAATTGCCACAACCGCAAAGTGCCACTCGCTTACCTCCCCCTGAAGGAGGAGGATTGCGCTCGGGCGCGGTTCACGAAAGGTACGGTCCCGGCAGGCACAGCGGACGCGCCTGCTAAGCTACATGATAGCGCCAAAGTGGACAGGGCAGGCGACGCCGCTATGCTACCCTTCGTCTGAGCGAATGGAAACATGAAATCGGGCGTGGCCAATGGATTGCGAGTCATTTTCGCGCTGGCGCTTCTGACGGAAGCAGCGCCGACACGCGCGCAGGCGCCTCCAAGCACTTCCGGGACTAGTGTTGAGAAGGAAGAACCGAAGATAGCGGCGATCCGCATCGTCAGGGCAGATGGCCAGGTTCTTTCCAACTCACCCTCCGGAATCGCCGTAGAAACCGGCAAAGCGCTGGAGCGAGGAAAAATCGCGGATAGCTTGCGGACGCTTTACCGAACGGGGGATTACGCGGATTTGCGGGCGGTTCTGACCCCGGTAGCGGATGGAGTGCGACTGGATTTCGTAGTGCGGGAGAATTTGTTTTTCAACCAGGTGCGCATCGAGGGCCTCACCGCGCCGCCCAGCGAGGCCTCGGCGTCGGCGGCCATGCAGCTCACTCTGGGGCAAACGTACCGGCAGGTTGCCGTCAGTGAAGCGCTGGAGCGGTTGCGAGAGACGCTTCGTGAAGAGGGCTTGTATCAGGCAGAAGTTTCCGCGGAAACGGTGCCGCACGCGGAGACGCATCAGATGGACATGGTTGTGCACGTAAAGCCCGGCCCCCGCGCACGCGTCGGAGTCATCCAGTTGAAAAACGGCACGGAATATCGCGATGCCGAAATCCTCTCTCGATTGAAAATGAAAGCGGGTAGCCAGATCACGTCGGGCAGGCTGCAGCGCGGGACGGGCCGCATCCGGAAATATCTGGTCAAGAAGGGGCACCTGAGCGGGCGAGCCGGAGTGCACCGCGGCAACTATGATGCCGCGAAGAACACAGTTCCTCTCGACCTGGATGTAACGGAAGGGCCGCTTGTGAAGTTGACCTTGACGGGCGCGAAGTTTTCCAAAGGGGAGCTGAAAAAACTGATTCCCATCTATCAGGAAGGAGCCGTTGACACGGATCTCCTGGAAGAAGGGAAACGCAATGTTCGCGAGCGGCTGGAGCGCCTGGGATATTTCGACGCGGAAGTGAATTACACGACCGAAACGCATGAGATGAAAGCGGGTCATGGCGCGGCGCGAGGCACGGAAGAGATCATTACGTACCGGGTCGAGCGGGGCGATCGCCACAAACTGATGGGGATAGAAATCACGGGGAACAAGTACTTCGACACCGAATTGCTGCGAAGCCGATTGCAAATTTTCGGCGGCGCTTTCGGTTCACCGGGACGCTTCAGCCGAAGGCTGGTCGATTCCGACGCGCAATCGATGCTCAGTCTTTATCAGGCGAACGGGTTTCTTGATGCCAAGGTCGAGCAACAGATCGAAGACAACTACAAGGGCAAAGAGGGCGATTTGCTGATTCGCTTCGTGGTTCAGGAAGGAAGACAGACACGCGTCGCTTCCCTCTCGATCGAGGGGAATCGCGCCTTCCAGGAAGATGAGCTTCTCGGCGTTATCGGCTCGACTCCGGGACAGCCGTATTCCGATTTCGGCGTAACGACCGACCGGGACAACATTCTGGCGCTTTATTTTAACGAAGGATTTCCCGAAGCGAGCTTTTCGGCAACGGCGGAACGCGTCTCTGCCAGTCCGGCGGCACACAAAGCGGACGCCGGGGGGAGCACGACTTCTTCGCAGCACAGTGGAAAAAAAGAGCAGAAGGAAGAAGAGTCCAAGGCGGCGATCGGCCAGGCCGAGGCGGTTCGGCTCGTGTATCACATCCAAGAGGGTCCGCAAACGCGAGTGCGGCGCGTTCTAATCGGCGGCTACAAGCACACGCGACTAGGAGTGATCCATCGAGAGGTGCACATCAAAGTCAAGGAGCCGCTCCGGGAGGGGGACGTCGTGGAATCGCAAAGGCGTCTCTACAACCTCGGGGTCTTCAATCGCGTGACCATCGAACCGCAGAATGCGGGCGGAACGGATCCGGAGAAAGACATCGCCATTCTCGTTGAGGAAGCCAAGCGCTATACCGTGGCCTACGGCGGGGGATTCGAAGTGCAGAGGCTCGCCAGCAC
>DATNLB010000118.1:0-15401 GCA_035603095.1 Candidatus Acidiferrales bacterium | reverse complement strand
TCATCGGCTGCGCCATCGCCAATACCGTTTCGAAGCGGTGGCAGGACGTTTTTCTTGTCGAACAATTTCCGAAGCTGGGCATGGCTACCAGCACGCGCAACAGCGGCGTGAACCACTCCGGCATCTACTACCCGAAAAATTCCTTGAAGGCGCGGCTGTGCGTGGAAGCCAACCGGCTGACTTACGAATTTTGCGCGAAGCATAAAGTGCCGTTTCGCCACTGCGGGAAACTGGTCGTGGCCGTGGATGCACACGAGGAAACCGAACTCGTCGCGCTGAAGAAGCGCGGGGAAGAGAACGGGGTCGAAGGGCTTCGGCTGATCGGCGCTGACGAAATTCGTAAGAGAGAGCCGCATATCAAAGGCCTTGCGGCGCTGGACGTGCCTTCGACCGGCATTGTCTCCGCGGAAGAACTGGTGCATGCGTATGCGCGAGTGGCGACAAATCAGGGAGCGAATATTGTTACGTTCGCGCGGGTCACTTCGCTGGAACCGTCCGTTGAAACCATCCGCGTCGGCTTGCGAATCGGCGACGAAGAGGACGCGCAGGATGAAACGATTGAAGCACGATGCGTGATCAACGCCGCGGGACTTTTTGCCGATGAAGTCGCGGCGATGCTGGGGAATCACTCGTGGCGGATCTACCCGGTGCGCGGCGAGTACTGCGAGGTGCGTGGGCCGCGTTCCTCGCTGATCAACAATCTTGTTTATCCCCTGCCGCACAGTGATGGATTGAGCCTGGGCGTGCACTTTACAAAGACGCTCTGGGGAACATTTCTACTGGGGCCGACGGCGACGTACGTCGAAGGAAAAGACAATTACGAGAAGAACCGCTTGCCGATTGCGGATTTCGCGCACAGTGCGAAAACGCTGTTGCCAGAAATCGAGGAGAGCGACCTGCAGCTTGGGTATTCGGGGCTGCGGCCAAAACTCGTTCCGCCAGGCGGCAAGGGGATTGCGGACTTTGTGATTACGCGGGATCCCAAGGTGCCGCAGGCGATTCACCTTGTGGGGATGGAATCGCCTGGGCTCACGGCAGCGCCGGCCGTTGCGGAGCATGTTTCAAAGCTTGTTGCTGAAGTTCTGGCATGACGCTATTACGGGCACGATATATCGCGCCCCTACAAGACAAATCGTGCACTTGATTGCGCTGCTGGCTTACTCGACGATCAGGCGGAAATATTTCTTCTTACCCATCCGAATCACAGCACCAAATTCCCCGTACTCCCCGAGGTTTACCCTACTAGTCGGATCTGTTATGACCTGGTTGTTTACCTCGAGTCCCCCGCCTTTGATTAACCGCTCGGCCTCGGAGACTGAACCAATTTCCTTTATGGCAACCAATACCTTGGACCACTTTTCTTTGCCGAGTAGAGGGAAGTCTATTTTAGAAATTAATCGGCCACCGGTGTCCTGCATTTCATGGGCCTCATAAGTGCCGTCAAAGACCCGCCTGATTTTGATTTGCCTTAATTCCTCTGGAATCTGGCGGTCGCGGAAGACGCGCTGGAAATTGTCGGCAGCTTTGCGAGCGGCTTCCTCGCCGTGAAACGCTTCGATTACCTCTTTCGCTAGTTCCATCTTTACGTCCATAGGATGAGTTGAGCCGGCCACAACCATCTTATGTATCTCCTCGATTCCAGAGGCCGTCCGGTCCGTGACCAGCTCCCAATAGCTCCACATCAGATCATCCGGGATCGACATGAGTTTGCCGAACATTTCATCGGGGGCTTCGGTGATGCCGACGTAGTTGCCGAGGCTTTTGGACATTTTGCGCTGGCCGTCTAGGCCAACAAGGATGGGCATAGTGAGAATGGCCTGCCCTGGCAAACCATACTCGCGCTGGATTTCGCGGTGCACTAGCAAATTGAACTTTTGCTCGGTGGCCCCGAGCTCGACGTCGGACTGTAATTTCACGGCGTCCATCGCAGTTAGCAGCGGATACAAAAGCTCATGTACGGAAATGGGCTGGCCCTTGTCCAGGCGCGAACGAAAATCCTCGCGCTCCAGCATGCGCGCCAGCCGGTAATGAGAACAAAGTCGCACGATGTCTTCGGCAGACATTTTGCTCAGCCATTCGCTGTTGTAGCGAACTTCCGTTTTTTCGCGGTCGAGGATCTTGTAAACCTGTTCGAGATAAGTCTTGGCGTTGGCGTCGACTTGCTCGCGCGTTAGAGGAGGGCGGGTTTCCGATACGCCCGTGGGGTCGCCAATCATTGCGGAAAAATCGCCGATCAGGAAAATGGCGGTGTGGCCGAGATCCTGAAAGTGTTTGAGCTTGCGGAGGACTACCGTGTGTCCCAGATGAATATCTGGGGCGGTGGGGTCCACGCCGAGATAGACGCGCAGGGGTTTACCGGTCTTTTGGGACTTTTCGAGCTTGGCGGCCAGGTCGGCTTCGGGGATGATTTCGGCGACGCCTTTTTTGAGGTAGGCGAGCTGCTCGGCGACGGGTTTGAAATTCGAGTTGGTCATGAATTGTTTTCAGCTCGTGCGAAGTACGCGGCGGCCTTCGATTTTGTATTTCCCTTCGAGCACGATATTTACCGCTTGAGAATAAATCCGGTGTTCTTCTTTCAGGATTTTGTCGGAGAGGGATGCCTCGGTGTCTCCGTCGAGCACGGGGACAGTGGCCTGCAAAATGATGGGGCCGGCGTCGAGATTTTCGTCGACGAAATGGACGGTGCAGCCGGCGAATTTTACGCCGTATTCGAGCGCCTGGCGCTGCGATTCGAGGCCGGGGAAGGACGGGAGCAGCGAAGGGTGAATATTCAGGATGCGGTTCAGAAATTTTGCGACAAAAAAGGGAGACAGAAGGCGCATGTATCCAGCGAGACAGATCAGATCGACTTGGAGTTCGTCGAGAACCGCGGCGACAAGGCGGTCGTAGGCTTCGCGCTCCAGGCCTTTCGAAGGAATCACGTGCGTCTTGATTCCACGCGCTTCCGCGCGCTGGATGCCGGGCGCGCCCTCGCGATTGCTGATGACGACGGCGATCTCCGCGTTCGGAATTCTTCCCGCCGCAATGCTTTCCGCGAGCGCCTCGAAATTCGAGCCGCGGCCGCTTAAGAGCACGCCTATGCGCTTCTTCATAAACGGAAAACGTTAGCATAAGCGACCAAATCGGCAAAACGGAGGGATGGGGAGCGCGGTATTCAGTTGTCAGTTTTCAGTGGTCAGTTAAGAGGAGAAGGGTGTTGGTTGTTGCAAGAGCGAGCGGCGGCGGAACCTGCAAACGGGGAGGCGAAGGAGTAGTGGTCAGTTTCTATTCTTGCCGTAGCGAAATACATAAAGGGCCAGGATGACGATCCATGCGCCGAAAAGGAGGTAGTACATGCCAGCATCGTGGCGAGCGAATCGGTAGTACACGGCCGTCGCCAGCAGCGCTATCAATCCAAATTGCAGGGCAAGCCTCATGCCTTTGCCTCCAGGAGTAAATTCATAGGCTGACGGATGCGCGGGGAGGAGTCTTGAAGTAAGCGATGAGGAACAGGAGGCCGAGAAGAAGGTCCGTGCCGGCAAAGACCAGGTCCGACTTGTGCATGCGGCCTTGCAAGACGAGGAGGATTACCGCTGCGCTCCAACTGACTTTTTCGAGGATGCATGGAATCATGAGGGGGCGATAGCGCGCCGCGTCTGTCGCGATGATGATAAAGGCGACTTGCCACGCCAGACCGAGCCCCACGAACCCATAGAAGAATCCTGGATGGGTGATGGGAGGTGGATCATTGCGCCCGATGAGATCAAACATAAAGTAAAGCGGTGTGAGGACGAGAAAGCCCCAAATTCCCGCAACCCAAAATACAATCTTCGCGAATCTCATGGCTTCCTCGAGGAACTCAGCTGACAGATTTGCCGTGGAAATTGCGGAGGCCGACGGCGAGCAGCAAGGCGTTGAAAAATACAAGACCGATGACGACCGCCACCAAAGGGAGATGCGGGAACTGGGGAATCATCGTGGCGCGAAGGCCTTCGCTGGCGTAGACGAGGGGGTTCACGAGCACGGCTTTTTGCAGGATGGGGAATTTGTCGAGCGCGCTCCAAGGATAATACGTACAGCCGAAGAAAATCATGGGGGCGACGATTAGGCTGAACATCAACCCGATGTGGGTCTGCTGCATGCTGCAGCCGAGGGCGAGGCCGCCGGTCGCGGAGAAAAGAGCGACGAGCAATGCCACGACCGCAAAGAGAATGGGATGGGGCACGTTCAAATCCACGCCGGGGCGGAGCAGCAACCAGGCAGCCGGAATGACCATGAAGCCGGCGGCGAGCGCTTGCAGCGTGCCGGCGACGACCTTCTCGATCGCCAGCCAGGAAATCTCCATGGGGGCGAGCAGACGATCTTCGATTTCGCGGGTGAACTGAAATTCGGCAATCAGCGGCATGGCGACGGCCCAAATGCCGGTGCCGACCATGCAGATGGCCATGATTCCGGGGAGCAACAGACTCTTGTAAGCAGGCGGCATGTAGCCGCTGCCGACCATGACACGGCCAAAAATGAAGACGAACATGAGCGGCTGTAAAAAAGTTTGAAACAAGAGCGCCACGAAGTTGCGGCGGGCGACATGGGCGTCGCGCGCGAGCATGGCGAAAAAAGCTTTCCAGTTCATTCGCGCAAGCTCCTTCCGGTATGGTGCAGAAAAAGATTCTCCAGGCTGGGCTCGGAGATGTGCACGTCACACAGCTCGACGCCGGCAGCGGAGGCGAGATTGGCGACCTCGGCGACGAGCGAACCGCTGCGGTCGGCGTAAAGATCGGCGCCGTTGCCATCGGTGGCGCGCACTTCCCGGACACCAGCAAGACGCTGAAGACGCTGAAGCAGATCGGGGGAATGAAGGCCGAAGCGAAGGCGCAGCAAGTATCCACCGGGAACGGAAGCTTTCAGCTCCTGCGGGGTTCCCAAAGCGATGACGCGGCCATGATCAATGATGGCGAGGCGCTTACACAACGCGTCGGCCTCTTCCATGTTATGAGTGGTCAGCAGAATCGTCTTGCCGCTCTGGTTGTATTCGCGGACGATTTCCCACAGGAGCAAACGGGTCTGCGGGTCCAGGCCAGCACTCGGCTCGTCCAGGAAAAGGACTTGCGGATCGTGCATCATGGCGCGAGCGATGGAGAGACGCTGCATCATGCCGCCGGAGAATCCGCGAACCATTTGGTCGGCGCGATCGGTGAGCTTGAAGCGCTCGAGAAGGGCTTCCGCACGCTCGGCGCGTTCGTGAGAGGAAATGCCGAAATAGGCGCCATGGAAGGCCAGAATCTCGCGGGCAGTAAGGGAAAAATCCAGATTGGGGCGCTGGGCGACAACGCCAATCAAGCGCTTGACGGCGACCTGCTCCTTCCACACGTCGTGTTCGCCGATGAAGGCTTGGCCACTGGTGGGGCGGACGCGCGTAGTAAGAACGCCAACGGTGGTGGACTTGCCGGCGCCGTTGGGCCCCAGCAGGCAGAAGATTTCTCCCGGCAATATTTCAAGCGAGATTCCATCGAGCGCTACGATCTCGGGTCTTGGCTGTTTGCCCCTGGCTTTTGGCGCGCCGAACGAGAAGCCCCCCGTGCCAGCAGCCACGGGAGGCGCTGAAGTGTAGACCTTGCGAAGGTCACGTGTGCGAATGCCAGCTACCATGCCGGAGTTCCCCTCAGCGGCCTACACTTGAGCGCTCAGGCGCGGAAGCCCTGGAACAACACGGCCAATGGGTGTAGGAGCGCCCTTGATAGTTCCAGAGTAGTGGGAGGGATGTCAATTTCAAGAAAAGCACGAAATCGTCGCGTGGCACGCGGATGCCGCGATGCCATCGAACCGGGCGGACAATAGCATTATTGTTCGAGTACCCAATCGCGCTAGAATGCCGCGTCGATTTCGAACTGACCGTTCGCGGGAGAATAACACATGGGAAATGGATCAACGGGAACTCGCGGCTACGGCTTAAGAGTTTTGACTGGAGCGGTCGTCGCGCTGGGGCTTATGGTGTGGCCCGCTCTTGCGCAGCGGGCCGTGTCGCGCGATCCGGCGGAGCCGGCGCAGGGGAAGCCACAGCCGAAACTATCGGCGCGGCCAACGGGAGGAGTTGCGCGGCAGGCGGTGGATGAAAAATCGATGCGCTCGCTGATCGGGAAACTTGTTGCGTGTGGCACCAGGCTGACGCTTTCTTCGTGGATCGATTCGAAGCGGGGGATTGGTTGCGGACGCGATGCAATCGTGGCGCGATTCAATGAGATCGCGAAAGATTCCGGGGGGAAATTGCAGGTGGTGGTGGATAAATTCGAATCGACTTCGGAGCGAACTTCTGGAAAACCGATGCCGCTGGAAAACGTGTACGCCATTCTTCCCGGTTCCGATCCGAAGCTGACGAAAACAATTTTCATTGTTTCAGGGCATTTTGACTCGCGGCCTTCGAATGTGATGGACCCGAATGCGGATGCTCCGGGAGCGGACGACGACGCATCGGGTGTAGCGGTGAGCGTGGAATGCGCGCGGCTGCTGAGCAAGGCGGGGTCAAACGGGCGCGGGACGTATCGCGCGACGATGCTTTTTGCTGCGGTTTCAGGCGAAGAGCAAGGGCTGCTCGGCAGCACGCACCTGGTGGAATGGACGAAGGAGCAGGGTTACACCGTCGGCGGAATGCTGGACGACGATATCGTGGGCTCCGATTCCGCGGCTGGTGCGCCGCATCGCGTGCGGCTTTTTTCTGGAAATGGCGAAATTGACGATGCGGATTCGCCTTCGCGCGAACTGGCGCGGGCCGTCGAAGAGATTGATGGACGCGCGGCGATTCGAATGATTTTCCGGGTGGACCGGTATGGGCGCGGCGGGGATCACTATCCTTTTTACAAGGCGGGGCTGCCGGCGGTGCGATTTACCGAGCCGCTGGAAGATTACAATCACCAACACCAGACGCCGCGGACGGAAAACGGAATTGAGTACGGTGACTTCGAAAAATATCTCAACTTTACGTTTATGGGCGACGTGGCGCGGGACAATGCGCAGGCGTTGCGGCAGTTAGCGCTGGCTCCGGCTCCGCCCAGCAATGCGAAGCTGACTGGTGCGGTCACGCCGGACGCCAAAGTGTCCTGGTCGGCCGAAGATGATTCCGAGCGCGTCGGTTTTGAAATCCTGTGGCGCGAGACTAGCGATTCTCGGTGGCAGGTTTATGATTTTGCGGCTTCGCCCGGCGAAACAGTTTTGAAGGGCGTTTCCACGGACAATCACTTTTTTGCCGTTCGCGCTGTGGGCAAGAATGGGGCACGTTCGATTGCCGTGCCGACGGAGATGGAGCGGCGGCCGCCGCCACTGCCTTCTCCGAGTAAACAGTGATCAGTAATCAGGGATCAGTAAAGAGAAATCGGGAATTAGAGAGCAATAATATGCGGTGCGGTGGCGCTATCGGAGCCCCACCATTTTCGCGGATGTTTTGATACGTCATTTCCCGTTAGTGGGGGTGGTCGCAGGATTGGATTGGGTCCGACAGCAACGGGAAGCTGCCTAACAATGGAAAACGGCTGGCAGCAGATGCTGTCAGCCGTTCGTTTTCTCTGTTGAATAATTTGGGGCGAATTACCGATGTCCGCCGCCGCGGGATCCACCGCCTCCGTTGCCGTGGGAGCCTTCACCCCCATGACCACCTTGGTAGCCACCGCCACCTGAGCCGCGTGATTCACCACCGCCGTGACCGGAATAGCCGTTGCCACGACCAGAGTAGCCATTGCTGTGGCCGGAGTACCCATTGCCGCGCCCATAATTGCCGCCGCTGCGACCGGAGTAGCCGTTGCCGCGACCGCTGTAGTAGTTGTTGTTGCCACGACCATAGAAGCGGTCGTTGCTATAGGCCCGAGCGTAGCCACGCCCGCGTCCATAGTAGCCATATCCGCCACGGCCATAGTAGCCGCGGTACCACGGGCCGGCACCAATAAAGACACCGCCGACAAAGTAATCAGGACCGTAGAAGCCATACGGTGCGCAAGCGTAGGGGTAGTAGTCGTAGTAACCGTACGAGCAAACGGGAGCTGCGCCGACGTAGCCGTAGCCCGGTCCGACTCCAATGCCAACGGAAACTTGAGCCTTGGAGTAACTTGCCGTAAACATGAAAATGCCAAGTAAAGCGAGATATCTTAGATAGCGCATTTTAGACCTTTCGTCAGACCCGGTACAGCTGTCCAAATCCTAACTGGATCTGAAGGCCTACTGGCGCCTCAGGTTAGTCTGAAGCGCCCCCTATAGTTGTTAAACCCCAAGACCAAGAAAGAGTTGCAGGCCCTTCGTGTGCCGGGAAAGGGCCATATCAGCGGCAATTGAATGGCGGCCCGGTGACAGGATGCGTTCTAGTGCTGCGGAGCGGCGACGGGCTGGGCGAAAGTGATGAAGTTGCCGCCGGGGTCCTGGACGGCGAATTCCTTCATGCCGTAGAAGGCGGTGCGGACCGGCATGACGATTTTCACGTCTTTCATGCAGGCGAGAACGGCGTCGAAATTGTCCACCTCGATGTAAAGATACGTGGGGCCCTTGCTGGCCCCGGCGGACATGGACGGCGGGGCGTCTTTTTCCACGCTGGCGTAAGTCTGGTACATCACCTCGGCGGCGCCCTTCTGAAAAGTCACAAAACCGAGCTTGCTGCCATCGGGAACTTCGATGGTTTTTGCGAAGCCGAGGCGATCGACCCAGAAGGGTATGACCGGCTCGATCTCTCTGACGAGCAGAACGGGAGTGATCCTTTTGACGTTCATGGGTGTTTTCTCCTGTGTTTGGGTGGCATGAATGAAAGTTAAACCGCAGAACAGCGCGAGAGCGGTGATGACGAACCGGCGCATAGCGAATTTTCTCCTTGCTCTGGATACTAGTCTCAATTAGACTAGTCACGGTAGCGGAGGCAAAAAGACAAGTCAAGGAGATTTTTTATGGCCACGGCGGCGCGACAACTCGGCGACCTTATTTCGATTGGACCGGCGATGCTGAGGGATTTTGAGCTGCTGGGAATTCACAGCGTGGCGCAACTGGCGCGGCAGAATCCGCAGCGAATGTACGAAAAACTGGGCCGGGTGGCGCGGCAACATCAGGACATCTGCGTGCTGGACGCATTTTGCGCGGCGGTGGCGCAGGCGAGGAATCCGCGGCTGCCCGCAGAGCAATGCCAGTGGTGGTATTGGAGCAAGAAACGCAAGACGGGAAAGAAATGAAGGGACAAGAAAGCGCAGAGACGCGGAGAGAACTGCGGAACTTGGAGAGGCCGAGGCGGGGCGCGCAGGCGGCGAAGAGATCGGCGCTGACGACGCCGGATATGGTGCTGCTGAGCCTGCTGGCGGAGCGGCCGATGCACGGATACCAGGCGAATTTCGAGCTGGAAAGACGCGAAATCCGGGATTGGGCGGGAATTTCGCGGCCGCAGGTGTACTACTCGCTCGAGAAACTTGCGCGTGCGGGGCTGATTCGCTCCTTGGAAACAGACGTGCCGACGGCGGGACCAGAGCGCAGCACGTTCGAAACAACGGCGAAGGGACGCGCCGCGCTAGCGGACGCGCTGGAACGAGAAGAGTGGACCACACAGAGAGAACGCCCGCCTTTTTTGACTTGGATGGCGCTATCGTGGCAAGCGCGGCCGGGAGTTTTCCTGAAACAGCTGAAGCGGAGGCGCAAATTCTTGCTGAAAGAAATCGCCAGAGAAAAGAAAACTCTGCTGTCGATCTACGACGAGGTAGGCCACAAGTATCACGAGGCGGTATGGATGGTGGGCTTAATGCTCGATCAGATGCGAGTGGAAGTGCGATGGACGCATCGATTGGAGCGCGAGCTGGCGCGAAGGGCCCGGGCGCTCCATCCGCAATTCGCGGAGGGCTTGCCCAAGTGAAATTGCGCGGCCCAGTAAAAAATCCAAGAGAAAAGACAACGCCGAGACGCAGAGTACGCTGAGGTTCGCAGAGAAAGAGAACAACGCGGAGAAGAGACGGAGAGAAAAAATAAAGCAGAGACGCCCCGAGCGGGCCGGGCCAGGCACCGCCCGCCTGAGATTCGCAGAGAGGAGAACAACGTGGAGAAGAGCTGGAGGGAAGGGGTCGCGCTCCTGATCACATCAATAAGCCTGGCACTGGGCGCGGATACGACGTGCGGATTGTCAGCCGACGCGCAGGAAAAGCTGCCGACGGCGCGGGAGGTAGTGGCGGCTATTCAGGAACACGTTGGCGTGCCGTGGAAAACGGAGACTGTGGACACCTTCAAGGCGGGGAATCCGGAGATGCGCGTTACGGGGATTGCGGTGACGATGATGGCGACACTCGACGTGCTACAGCGGGCCGCGGCGAAAGGGGAAAACCTGGTCATCACGCATGAGCCGACGTTTTACAATCACCTGGACCGTCCGGAGGGAATGGAAGAGAGCGACGCGGTATGGAAGGAGAAACGGGCGTTCATCGAGAAAAACGGAATGGTGGTTTGGAGATTCCACGACCACTGGCACCTGCGGAAACCGGACGGGATTCTGGCAGGGATAGTACAGGCGCTCGGCTGGGAGAAATATCAAAGCGCGGAGAACCCGCATTTGTTCACGGTGCCGGAAATCACGTTGGAGAAACTGGCGGCAGAAGTGGCGAAGCGGCTGGATACGCCGGTGGTGCGAGCGGTGGGAAATCCGGAGATGAAAATAACAAAGCTGGCGTTGAGCCCGGGAGCGGCAGGATTCCAACGGGAGACGCATGCGCTGGAAATGGAAAACGTTGAGGTGCTGCTGGTTGGCGAAACACGGGAATGGGAAACGGTGGAGTATGCGGCCGACGCAGCGACAGAGGGAAGAAAGAAGGGATTAATCGTCATCGGGCACGTGCCGTCCGAGCAAGCCGGGATGGAAGAGTGCGCAAGATGGCTGAAGACGTTTGTGAAAGGCGTCCCGATCGAATTCGTAGCGACGAAACAACCTTTTTGGACGCCTGCGGAAAGAGGCTACTCGATTCGTCCGAATTAAGATCGCTCGAAAGCGTTCAACGCTACGTTCAGATCGCGGCTTAGTTTGCAGGCAAAAATTGTGCTCTGCCCGTCGAAGGTGCGGTCCAGAGGACATCGCCTTTTTCATCGTAGAACTGAAGAGCAGCCTCGCCTCCCGGAAAAGTGTCACTCGGGAACATGTAGCTGCGTCCCTTCTGGGTTACTTTCGGGAGCGATGGCTTTAGGCTCAGGCGCGCATAAACGTGGCCATCGCACTCATACCTCAACCCTAAACGGGGCTGTAGGCTGGGGGTCAAAGATTGAGGGAGCCAGAGTAAGTGACGCGAGCTTTGCCGGATTCACCGCGCTCGATACGGCCGATGAGGAAGAATTTTTCGCGGCGTTTTTTCAGGTCGGCTTCGACGGAGCGTACGTTTTTCGGGGGGACGACGAGGATCATGCCGACGCCCATGTTGAAGGATTGCAGCATCTCGTCGGTATCGATTTTGCCGAGCTTGCCGAGATACCTGAAAATCGACAGCACGGGCCAGGATGCCAGATCAATTTCCGCTTTCACGCCGCTGGGCAGCACGCGCGGCAGATTTCCCGGGATGCCGCCCCCGGTGATGTGCGCGAGGGCGGAAACCCAGCCGCGCGCGATTATGTTTTTCAGCGCGGGCGCATAGCACAGGTGAGGCTTCAGCAACTCCGCGCCGATTTTATTTCCGACTTCGGCGACGTAGGTATCCGGCTTCAGCCTAGCAACTTCAAAGACCAATTTGCGCGCGAGCGAATAGCCGTTGGTGTGCAGGCCGGCTGAAGGCAGCGCGATCAAAGTGTCTCCGGGCTGGACGTTTTTGCCGGTGAGAAGATTTTTGCGCTCGACAACGCCGACGATGAAGCCTGCCAGATCGTATTCGCCGGGCGGATAAAATCCGGGCATCTCCGCGGTCTCGCCGCCGATGAGGGCGCAGCCGGCTTTGCGGCAGGAGCGGCTCATGCCTTCGACGAGCTGCTCGACGACCTGCGGGTCGAGCCTGCCCATGGCGAGATAGTCGAGGAAAAAGAGCGGCTCCGCGCCCTGCACGAGAATGTCATTGATGCAGTGATTCACGAGGTCGCCGCCGACCGTGGAGTGCACGCGCATAGCCATGGCGACCTTGAGCTTTGTGCCCACGCCGTCCGCGCTGGAGACCAGCACGGGCTCTTTCCACTTTTTGCGGTCGAGCGCAAAGAGCGCGCCGAAGCTGCCGATGCCGCCGAGCACACCGGGAGTGAACGTGCGGCTGGCGTGGTGCCGGATCCTCTGCTTGGCGTCCTCGGCGACGGCGATGTTGACTCCGGCATCGGCGTATTTCATGAGAGAGCTGTCCGTTTCCGTTTTTGCTGCGGGTGCGCGTTCGCACGCATGGTAAAAGATTGGGAAATCACTGGAGCGCCTGGTGGGTCGCGGCGCCCGCTGCAAAGCCCGGCGATTCCGCGCAACAGCTAAAAGGTCCGGAAGATTCGCTTCCAGCGAACGATGCCGGGATGCAGCAGGGCGTTTGCGTAAGCGAAAAAACGCTCGCGAATCTGTCCCGGCTCCCAAGCCTCCGGCGAAACATTCAGCGACATGTAGATCATGACGGGCGTTCCGATGATGTCCTTGCGCGGGACGCAGCCCCAGAAGCGGCTGTCGTAGGAATTTCCGCGATTGTCTCCCATGACGAAATAACAGTCCGCCGGAACCTTGTACGGCGTGCGCAGCTCGTAGGGCTCGCTGGCGCCACTGGTGTATTTTTCAACGAGTTTTTGGCTGTTGACCCACACGGCGCCATCGTGAATGTCGATGGTGTCGCCGGGCAGCCCGATGACCCGCTTCACGTAGTCCGGCGTGTCCGGCGCAAACGGCGGCTTGAAGATGATCACTTGCTGGCGCTTGGGATTGCGCCAGAGGGGCACGTGCCAGTTGGTGAAGGGCACGCCCGCATCGTAGCCGATGCGGCTCATAATGAGGTGATCGCCGATGAGCAGCGTGTTCTCCATCGAGCCGGATGGAATGACGCGCGCCTGGCCGATCGTGCCGTTGATGAGCAGAAAGGCGAGGCCGACCCAGAACCACGCGATGATCTCGCGCTGAATTTTTGTCTGCACGGGCACGTTTGATTCTTCCTGCTTTTTATTTTTGTCAGCTTTCACGTTCCACCACCACCGGCCGCTCTGCGGCCGCGGGTTCACTGCCGTTACCAGGAGTAGCTTCGCCGGACTTGCTGTTGAGAGCATTTTCGCGTACCTCGAGCTGCACCAGATCCGTCGGGTAGACGCCCGTATAACAAGACGTACAGAACTTGCCCTCGGTATCACTCACCGCCCGGCGCAGCGCCGGGAGGGAAACGTAGCCGAGCGAATCGGCGCCGAGGAACTTACAGATTTCTTCCGGAGAGTTTGAGGAGGCGATCAATTCTTCGCGCGTGGGCGTGTCCACGCCGTAGTAGCAGGGGGAAATCGTCGGAGGACAACTGATGCGCACGTGGACTTCTTTTGCGCCGACTTCGCGGACCATGCGGACAATTTTGCGGCTGGTAGTGCCGCGGACGATGGAATCATCGACGAGTATCACGCGCTGGCCTTCAATCAAGCCGCGGATGGGATTGAGCTTGAGCTTCACACCGAAATTGCGGATGGCTTGCGACGGCTCGATGAATGTACGTCCGATGTAGTGATTGCGGATCAGGCCCATGCGGAAGGGAATTCTTGATTCGAGCGCATAGCCTACCGCGGCCGGTACGCCGGAATCCGGCACGGGGACGACAATGTCCGCATCCACCGGATGCTCGCGCGCAAGGAGGCGGCCGAGCATTTCGCGGCTTTCGTTTACGGAGCGGCCGAAGATAATGCTGTCCGGGCGGGAGAAATAGACGTGCTCGAAGATGCATTGCTGAAGCGGCTTTTCGGGGGCGAAGTGAACGGACTCGATGCCTGATTTCGAGATGCGCACCATCTCGCCGGGTTCGATCTCGCGGACGTATTGCGCGTTGAGCAGGTCGAACGCGCAGGTTTCGGATGCCACGAGCCAGGAAACGAAGCCGCCGGGCGTGGTTAATTTGCCCAGCACCAGCGGGCGGAAGCCGCGCGGGTCGCGCACCGCATACAATTCATCCTGCGTGAGCACGAGCAGGGAATATGCGCCTTCGACCTGATTGAGGGCATCGCCCAGCGCGCCGGAAAGATTGCGCGCTTGCGAGCGGGCGATGAGATGGACGATGACTTCAGTGTCGCTATTGGTCTGGAAAATCGAGCCGCGATGCTCGAGCTTGCGGCGCCACTCGGCGGCGTTGGTAAGGTTGCCGTTGTGGCCGAGGGCGATCTTGCCCTTGTTGCAATCGATCATGATGGGCTGGGCGTTGAGCAGGGCCTTGTCGCCAGCGGTGGAGTAGCGCGTGTGGCCGATGGCGAGGCTTCCTGGGAGTTGTGCGAGCACGCTCGGTTGGAAAATTTCTTCGACTTCGCCCATGGCGCGGTGCACATACAACTCTTTGCCATCGCTCGAGACGATGCCGGCGGATTCCTGCCCGCGATGCTGAAGCGCATAGAGGCCGAGATAGACGAGGTTCGCGGCCTCGGGGTGGCCGAAAACGCCGAAGACGCCACATTCGTCGTGAAAGTGATCGTCGGCGAAAGCGAGTTTGTGATCGAGTCCCATCTAGGATGTTTTCAGTTGCTTCCTTTTAGCCTCAAAAACGAACCTTTTCAGCAATGGCCAGCTCGCTGCGGCAAAGACGACAGTCCATATGGCCGCCCAGGAAAAAGCAATCGGTCTCGACAAAGTAGCAATATCGAACGCCGCTGCTACTCCGTTGAGAACAGCCAGCGCGGCCGCAAAAAATTTGGCGCGACTATTGCGGCGATAAAGTTCTATCGCTGTGAAGAAAAGAACTATCTCCTCGGGAAAATTCATCTCGTCACCGTAGGTAACGTCAGGGGCGCGCCCTCCCCATCCCATCACAGTGCCAAAAATTTGGAGAGCCAGGAAAGCTCCAAGCAAAGTCAAGAAAGCTGCATACACGGATTTTCGCACTCTGGTCACTTCCCAACTAACGTGCGTCCGAGCGAATGGGCCCAGGCGTCGCGTAGCGTTTCAAGGAAACTATCGATCACCACGCGCCCCTTATATTCGATGCGGAAAGCATCACCGCCGGTGACCTGGCCGATCTGGTGCGCCGCCACCTTGTATTGTCTCGCAGTATCGAGAACGGCAGCAAGTTTTGATGGAGTGACGGATACGACGGCGCGGGCGCCACGTTCACCGAATGCGGCGGCCTCGGCGGGGCCTTCCTCTTCCAATTTGACATGCGCGCTAAGGGCGCAATCCGCCACGGCGGACGCCCCTACGACAGAAGAAGCGAAAGAGGATTCGGCAAGTGTGACGGCAAGGCCGCCGTCGGATATGTCGTGCGCGGATTGGACGGAGCCTTCGGCGGCGAGAGTGACGAGGCAATCTATGAGGCGCTTTTCGG
>DATNLB010000126.1:0-6117 GCA_035603095.1 Candidatus Acidiferrales bacterium | reverse complement strand
GAGATGTGACGGGATTGGCCAAAATTCCAATGCTTCATTTGCAGCGAAGTTTATTCAGAGCTCGTCCTTCTTCGGTTTGGCGCAATGCGAAGAACGAAGGATGCTCCCCATCCCATCGGATTCCATCCCAAATGCCCTCGGAATCACGATACATAAATTTTAAACCCAAAGATCGAGGCCTGGTGATAGTACTCTATCAGCGCCTGATCTGACGCCGCTGTCATCTACCTGCGCACCCTGGCGACCTTGTGTGGCTTTTCAGCAGTTTCTTTCTGGAGTTTTTCCCGCCGGAGTTCGACGATCGCCTGGTCGCGCGCAGCCACTAATGACGGGCGTTCTTTCTCGAGCCATTGACGGGCCGCTGGTCCGTCTACTAAGCGATCATACTCTTTGATGATCTCGGATTTGTCGACCTGTAGCTCCTCCCTAGATACGGACTGCTGTTGCTGGAGGGTCTGCAGATAAGTGTGTATTTTTTCGCCATCAGCCGCCGCCCGAAAGATCTCAAGGGCTTGGTTCTCCAATATCTGGATCCAGGATGCTGCGTAAGCCGCGTGCTGGTCGGGATCGTAGCCGATCCCCAACTCCGAGCCGATGATCATGCTCGCGATCTCCGCGCGCAGCTCTTCTCGAGCGTAACCGATTGAACCAAAGGGATCCGAGAGATCTCGGTTAAGCCGGGTCGCGTGTCCAGTCCAATGCCCTAGTTCATGGAGGAGCGTCGAATAATAATTCTCTGCCGATGGAAATTGCTCCTTCAAAGGCAGATGGATCGAATCCGTTGACGGTCTGTAGTACGCACGATCACCGGCACCGTGCTGAAGTTTAGGATTTGCTGCTTGAACAAGCTGTTCAGCCTTTTCAAGCGGGTTCCAGGAACACTCACGAGCCGGCGCCGGCGGAACTCCCTCAATCTGTTCGGCGTTGAACACATATGCGATAAACACTTGCGGGCGTTCTAAGCGGACCTTTTCCGTGTGCGGCTCTCCATTAGCGTCAATAACAGGGCGACCATTGGAATCCTTGATTTTGCGCTCCTCATCAAAGCGCCAGTATTGTACCTGCGTACCTTTTTCGCCCCTGCGAACCTGATAGCCCTTAGTTTGGGCTTGGCGGTAGGTCATCCAGCGCGCATCGCTGTGGCCGCGCGCCAGAAGATTGATAACGTTGATCCCCTTGTACCGAGTTCCGTTGGTCGGGTTGAACGGCAGGAAACTCGTCCCCGGTCTCCAGGGTTTCTGCCATGGGGCAGTGCCGTTTCTGATCTGTTCACTGAGCCGCGAGGCGACGTTCTTAACAAAGGCGTCGTTGTTCATTTCTCTGACTCAAAGTCCTCTACGCTCTCACGAGCGTCTTTGAAAGAGAGCGCGTCTTCGACAAATGCCCCCATTTCCTTTGCCTCCTCCACGCTATAGGTAGTTTCATCCGCCAGATCTTCCTGCGGTTCGCTATTGTCCTTCATAATTTCATCGACCGAACGGTGTGATTTTGCAGGTTGCGCTGGTTTAGCTCGGCTGCCAGTTTCTCGCGCTTGATCTCGACGACCGCCTTGTCGCGGGCGGCAACCAACAGAGGTGTCGTTATTTCGAGCTTTTTGCGATCCTCCGGGCTCTTCACCAGGGTGTCATAGGCTTTGATCACCGCCTCCCGGTTCATCCCATGATTCTGGACCTGCCACGCGTTGCGCTTCGCATCGACCCGGACGACTTGCTTTGAGCCGTCCGGCTGCTCCTGGATTTCCTCAACTGTCACAGGTTTGCTCCCAACCCGAGTCGCTGTAATTACGTCTCCGATCCTGGCCCCAGCCTCGTCAAGCGCTCGTGGCAAGTCCTTCCCCCAATAGAGTCGTTCTTGTCCGGCGTCGTCGACGGTACGCACGTAATAGCTCAGCTTATTATCTTTACCGAAATCAAATGGGGCCTCTCCATGCTCGATCAAAACCTCATTTTGCCGCTCTGCTGCTGCTGTGGCAACCTGCACATCGAGCCGTGTAGCGATGGCATCCATTCGTTCGTCGATTCTGTCTTTCTCCCGCCGCAGTTCCTTTCGTTGGGTCTCTGGAGTGCGCGGGCTCATCATCCCGACTATTACCTGTTCCAATCTTCTCGGAGCCGATCGTATTCGCCTCGCAGTGTTTCTCTGTCGAGATGTGGATATGGCGCCTTGCTGTCATGGCGTGTTGCCGCATTGTCAGCAATGTTCTTTTCTGGCGTTGATCCGCTGGCGCTAGCGCCAGCGTCGCGTTTTTGAGCCGCAGTTTGCTCTCCCTCTAACGTGGGGACGGGGCGACCTCTATCCAGATCGCGATGCACTCTTAAGAGCTCAATCTGAGCATTGAGCCGGTCATCGGTAAAGGTCACCTGCATATCACGTGTGACCACAATATCCACCAGGATTCGAGCCCCAGCCTGGTTCCCATCGAAATGCAGGTAAGTACCGAAGCGTTCAAGAGCCCGCTCCAGGCCAAGGGCCAGGCTATCATGATCCTGCTCAAGGATCTGGATCTTATCGCCGGTTTCACGAACCGCCACACGGCCATCCGAGCTCCGGAAATGCTCAATTACGCCATTTTTCCCGATTCGAAAATCCCACCCACGATCTTTGTCGATTGGAGGAACTGTCTTCTGTTCCTTCTGCACATCGCCAGAGGACAGCACCCAGGCTGACTCCTCTTTGTCTTCGTCGTAGTCGCCCGTAGCATTCACGCCAGAAGAAATATTCTGGTCATTGGCCCGCGCTTCATTTTCCCGGTCAAAGGCATCATCGTGATCCTCCTCAGTGCTTGGGACAGAAGACTGGTGCGCGGACGCCAAATGCCGAGCAAGGACGTCCTGTAGTGCAAAAGCCTTCTGTAGTGCTTGCCCAAGCTCTTTAGCGACCAGGTCCTTACGCACCTCGTCATGGCTGGCTAAGTCGTTCCAGTCACTGAATCCGGCCTCAAGTTCCTGTTCGGAAAAAGAAGGCGCCATCAGCACCGCTCCGTTTGCCGAGGCGGCCTGCTGGCCCTTGATGAGACCTGGATTGCGACCAAGCTCTTGGCCTTCCATCGCCCGATCATTGTCCGCCGCAATGACCATCGCCGCGCTGAGGTGCCGCTCGCGAAGCACCCGGGCGACGTGCGGCACATTGCCGGCATCAAAGGCCGCAACGAACGCTACGCGCCCTAGCGGATCTCCCGCTTCGGCATGCAGGGATTTCAGCGTGGCGGCGGTGGCGTAACCCTCGGCCACGACGATGACAGCGGCCTTGGAGAGATCTCCCACTGGATCGGTTGATCCCACCACGTGAAAGCAGCCCTCTTTCCGCGATTCACGCGCGAATCGCTTCTCGCCGTCCTCGGCGACATACTGCACGCTCCAGAGTTTGCCGTCTGCGTCAAAGGCTGGAATCGCCATGCTGCCTCTGGGCGTCTCAAAGACGCCAGGTTCAAGGCTGATGCGTTTGGCTTTTAGATAATCGTGGTCTGGAGAAAGGGCCGGGTAAGCCTCGATGTGCGCGCTCAATCGCTCCGCCGTGCGCTCGTAGAGCGCCATCCTATCGGCCTCACGCCCGGCAACTTTGCCTGGCGCGATCGCCGCAAACTGCTCGCGCGTCATGGTAACCGCCGAGCTCTTCCACCTGGTCTCCTCCCCACTCCGGTTGTTTTTGGCGTAACCAGCCGGGCGGCCGTCGGCGTGAGCGACATAGAAGATGGACTTTTCGTTCCGATCATCGTCCAAGGCGGCCATCCGGTGCGGCCGCCCGTCCATGATCGGATGGTCGCCAGTCAAGTCACCGCCAAGCCCCCGCAACACCTCGGCGAATTCTTCACGCGGGTGCCTCTGGGGGGCGCTCTGCGCGGCAGTCTCCGGGAGCCATTTAGCTAAGCGTTGCCTTGTTCCTTCGGGGCCGATGTACCACAATTTCTCGCGCCAATCCCATTTGGCGCCGGCGGCTTTGGCCGCTTCGCGTTCCGCGTAAGGAACAGCTAAGTATTGGCGCTCTTCTTCCTGGGCTTGCTCCTCGCTCACGAGATCCCTTTTGCCACCTTCTTGCGGTATGTCTCGTCGGTTGCCATCCGCTCCCTGGCTTTTTGAGCTCGCTCGAACCAGGCGTCGAGCGTGTCGTCTTGGAGGTCTGCTGGCGGCTTGGAGGTAGCAGTCGTAACTGATCCGTCCTGCCCGGTAGTCTCGGCTAGTTTTCTCAAGTAATCGCTGTCTGATTTGCTCATAAGTTCCCTCCGATCGGAGAATATCAACCTGCCCCCAACCGACAAGCTTTTGTTCTCTTTCTGGCGTCCTTCTGTCGTGAATAACAAGTTCCACTTTGTCCCCGAAATGCTCCCGGATTGCAGCCAACCCAGCGGGCAGATCCGCCTGGATTCTGGCGAGTGCATTGGCTCCAGCTCCCCGCCCATGCTCAGCAAAGCGGATATAAGTGTTATCCAGTGCTAGTTCGGGGTTCGCATGGATGACTGTGATGATGGGTTTAAAGCCTGCATCCACCACGGCCTGAATCTTTGGGATCGCGTACCTGGCATCGGCCAGTTGTCCCTCGTACACAGCATGACAATGCGGCGGCAACTGACCTTCAAAGAGTACTGTTGAGGTTTTGCCCGCGCCGGGAATTCCAGTCAGAAACAGCACTGTGTCTTTGCCTGGCTCTGCCGGTTCTCTAAGCACGCGCGATAACTGCTCGGCGGCGAGCGCCGCCGCCGCATTATGGACTGGGATATTGTAACGTTTCCGCGCTTCGCGAGACGCCCGGTAAACCTCGAATGTTTCCTTGAACAGATCCGCGGCGACATAGCGACCTTTAAAGGAGTATTCGAGGGCCTTGTAACGTTCGATAAACCGGGCAGGATCAGCCTCGACCTCCGCGATGATTGCGCGCTGCACATGGTCGCGTTCGGGATCACCAATCTGCCGTAACTGGATTTTGTCCATAGATTGTGTTGGAGGCTCGATGAGCTGCGCGGCTTCTTCCGGAACTGCGCGCGTTACACGGCGAGATACCTTCTCTGGGACAACCCAGCGCTCCGCTGTTACCCAGCTGCCATTATCACGCTTGGCAACCCGAATCTGGACCTTCTCGCGGCCTAGCTTAGTTACTACGCCAGCAATTCCTTGCGTGTACCCGTACCCTCCCCTTGGCTCATAAGACCAATTGATCTTGTCGCCCACCTTGAAACCATGCTCGGGCATTGGAGAGCCATTCTTTTTTCTGGCGTCAGCAATCGCTTCCAGCGCTCCCAGCCTTTCGCCTTGAGCCCGTTCCGCTCGGGCCAGAAAAGCTTCTTTACTGGGTACATATGTATCCACACGCTCCCGCGCTCGGGAGTGCGAAACATAGATGGCTTTCTGGTCGAAAGCGGCTCCAAACACAACGCCAAAGTTGGCGGTCAAACCCTGGCTTGCGTGACTCGTAGTTGCGTAGCCGTGAGCGATCTTGAGATAATCCTCTGGCACAACAAAGCCACCGGTCGTGACCAGGCGTCCTTGCTCGTCGGTCCCGGCCAGAGTGCCGAGTGTGCCATTAGTGACGCCAGAAGAATTCGCACGGAACCACAGCCGATCCCCGGCCTGGAGCTCTATATCCCCTACTCTTCCTATCTCCAATTTGTCCCCGTTCGTGCGTACGTTGATCGTGTGCTCCTTGCCATGTCGGTCAACGAGAGTAACGAAATCTTTCTTTTTTGGCGCAGACTGCGTCTGGTTCTGTTTGACTGTGTACACTTCCCGAGCGGAAAGACCACGAACCTTTGTCTTTTCCGAGACCAGGGTTACAGCCATGCCAACCGTGTACGTATTGGAATCGCGCCGCATAGCGCGCGTCGTATCGTGCGCGATAAACGCTCGCCGTTTGATCACAGGGCCGGAAAGCGCACCCTCAGAGCGCATCGCCGCGCGGACATCGGCCGTAAAGGCGCGGATTTCCGCGTGGGTTGGACCTACTGCTAAGACGTGCGGTTCTCCGCGTTCAGTGACAAATTTCTTGCCGCAACCGCTCAACTCCAGGTAGCGCCTGGCAGCCTCGATCAGGTAGCCGGATTTTTCTTCGTGGATCCAGCCTTTTTGGTCGAGCCTAGTCAGTCCTGCAGTGACATTTGAGGACGCCATTTCCATCACCGCGGCGCGG
>DATNLB010000666.1:0-4087 GCA_035603095.1 Candidatus Acidiferrales bacterium | reverse complement strand
GATTCGGCAGAAAAGCCCAGCAGCCAAGGTACATCCACTGCAAATGGTTGTCGGGTTGTCATGCGGTGATTCTTCCGCATGTCAGGGATTCACAGAGAATCGAATGTCACTGCCCAAAATAATGCCCCTCGCAGAAAACGTAGCCCTGATTGAAGTGCAGTCCCTTGTATTGGAAGAGAAGCCAGTCACCCTGACACCGTCGCCACCGCGCCCGGCACTCCCCAATAGAATCGCAGTCGTGGGGAACTATCTTCCGAGGCGTTGCGGGATAGCGACGTTCACAACCGACTTGTGTGACGCCATTCACGCGGAATTCGGTGCGACAGAGCTTCTGGCGCTCCCGGTCAACGACTGCGAAGAGGGTTACGACTATCCCGTCAGGGTGCGGTTCGAGCTGTCCGAGGATAGCCTGGTTTCGTACAGGCAGGCCGCGGACTTTCTCAATTTCAGCAATGTCGATCTGGTCTGCCTGCAGCACGAATATGGAATCTTTGGAGGCCGAGCCGGCGGGCATATCCTGGAGCTGCTACGGCACCTGCGGATGCCCTTCGTAACCACTTTGCATACTGTACTTCGCGAGCCAACTCCCGACCAGCGCGCGGTGATGGAGGAAATTGCGACGCTTTCGGACCGCTTGATCGTCATGAGCCAGAACTCTGCAGAGATTCTGCAGGAAGTATTCCAAGTGCCAATCGAAAAGATCGATCTGATTCCCCATGGCATCCCCGATCTGCCTTTCACGGATCCCAATTTCTACAAGGATGGCTTCGGAACGGAGGGGAAGTGCGTTTTGCTGACCTTTGGCCTGCTCTCGCCCAATAAGGGAATAGAAAATGTCATAAAAGCCCTGCCAAAAATCCTGTCGCGTCACATGGATGTTGTATACATGGTTTCCGGTGTAACTCACCCTCATATCCTGCGGCGCGAAGGTGAGAAATACCGGCTGTACTTGCAGGCCTTGGCGAAAGATCTCGGCGTTGAAGCCAATGTGATCTTTCGCAACCGTTTCGAGAGCCCTGAAGATTTGGTTAAATTGATCGGCGCGGCGGACATTTACATCACACCGTACAAGCATAAGGGACAGGTCGTTTCCGGCACGCTTGCCTATGCCCTGAGCGCCGGCAAAGCCATCATTTCGACGCCGTATTTGCACGCCATCGAGCTGCTGGACGGCGAGCGCGGCGCGCTTGTGCCCTTCGATGATCCGGATGCCATCGCTGAAAAAACTGTTGCCCTTCTGGACGACGAGACCGGAAGGCATGCCATGCGTAAACGCGCTTACTTATACGCGCGCGACATGGTCTGGAATCGTGCGGCGCAGAAATACATGCAAAGTTTCGAACGCATCTACAACGAACGCCTGCGGAATCCGCGCGCCACGTTTTCGGCGCAGAACACAGAAAAAGCTCTCGACCGGCTTCCCGCCATCAAACTTGATCACCTCTATCGAATGACAGACCACACGGGAATGGTGGAGCATGCGGTTTTCGTGGTCCCGAACTATCCCGAAGGTTACACGACAGATGACAACGCCCGCGCATTGATCGTAACAACGTTCCTGGAAGATCTCGGAGTCCGCATGCCCGCGGGCTCAGCCGACTTGGCCTCTCGGTACTTGGCCTTCTTATGGCATGCATTTGATCCAATCACCAAACGGTTCCGAAACTGTCTGGGCTATGAATGCTTATGGCAGGAGCCTGAAGGCTCGGAAGACAGTCATGGGCGGGCCCTATGGGGGTTGGGAACCGTCCTCGGCAGATCCAAGAAAGCGGGATTGCGGGGAGCTGCGGGGCGTATGTTTGAACTGGCCGTTCCGGCAGCTGTCGAATTCAAGAGCCCCCGCGCCTGCGCCTTCGCGTTGCTGGGATTGCAGGAGTATCTCGATTCATTCCCAGGGGATCGCGCTGCCCTGAGTGCTTCCGATGCGCTGGCAAATCGACTACTGAATTCATACCGTTCCAACCGCTCCGATGACTGGAGGTGGTTCGAAAATGGGCTAGCATACTCGAATGCCCGATTGCCGCAGGCTCTGATACGAGCTGGCGTGCGCGCCGCGAACGAAGAGATGGTTTCGGCGGGACTCGAAGCCCTGGATTGGCTGGTCACGATTCAGCGTTGCGAGATGAAGGGCCATTTCGTGCCCATCGGATCGCAGGGCTTCTATTCCAAGAATACCGAGAAGGCCCGCTTCGACCAGCAACCGGTGGAAGCCTGCGCGGTCGTCTCAGCATGCTTGCAAGCCTACCGTGCCACGGGAAAGGGCCGTTGGCGCAAAGAGGCCTGGGTCGCATTCAATTGGTTCTTGGGGGACAACGATCTTCAGATCGCACTCTACGATCCGACTACCGGCGGTTGTCGGGACGGCCTGCACCCCGACCGCGCCAATGAAAACCAGGGAGCTGAATCTACGCTGTCCTTCCTGATGGCGCTGCTGGAAATGCGCCAGTTGGAGGAAGCCGACGGCACAGAGAAGAATTTATGAAGAGCGGGCGGTTACTTTTTTAGCCTAAACATACTCTTGAAAAACCCTTCCATCAGTGCAGTAAGTTTCTCCATGAAGGTCACGATGACACATTATGAAACGCTATTTCTCCGGCACCCTGCCAATCCCATCCTGACGGGAAAGGATTGGCCGTATTCTATCAACAGCGTTTTCAACGCTGGCGCGTCGCTGCTGCCGGATGGGTCAACCATTCTGCTGTGCCGCGTGGAAGATCGCCGCGGGCTCTCTCATTTGTGCGCTGCCCGTTCCGTGAACGGCGTCGACGGCTGGCAAATCGATCGCGAACCAACTCTAGTGCCCAACCCGGAGGAATATCCCGAGGAAGTCTGGGGCATTGAAGACCCGCGCATTACCTACGTTCCGGAACTCAAAAAATTTGCTGTGGCTTACACCTCGTATTCTCGCGGTGGTCCCGGAGTGTCTTTGGCCCTCACGGAGGATTTTCGGCGCTTCGAAAGATTTGGTGTCGTGATGGTGCCGGACGACAAGGACGCAGCGCTTTTGCCGCGAAGGATTAATGGATTCTGGGCGTTGATCCATCGGCCCATGACGCCACTCGGGGCCCACATCTGGATTTCTTATTCTCCCGATCTGCGGCATTGGGGAAGCCACAAGCTCATGCTCGAAGCCCGCCGGGGCGCCTGGTGGGATGCCAACAAGATTGGCATGTCGCCGCCGCCGATTGAAACCTCAAGAGGCTGGCTGATGATCTACCACGGCGTGCGAAGGACGCCTTCGAGCTCTATCTATCGGCTGGGTCTGGCCCTCTTTGATCTTCAAGAGCCGGACAAATGCCTGCTCCGCGGGGATTCCTGGATGTTTGCGCCCGAAGCGGAATACGAACGTCAGGGAGATGTCCAAGACGTCGTATTTCCCTGCGGCTACACCGTGGCAGCGGATGGGGACACTATCAACCTCTATTACGGCGCTGCCGATTCCAGCATTGCTTTGGCGCACGGCAGCATTCGCACTCTCCTGCGCTGGCTGGACGCCAACAGTCATTCGGAACACAGCGGCGACCGGCGTCACAAATGATCCCTTGGCAGGAGTGGCAGAAAATTCTCGTTACACGCGTTCACAATTGGTTTCACTCAAGGCGCATGGTCGGCGCCAGATAATCCAAAAAAGGAAAGGGACCAAACTGCAAGGGTTGGCTGAGGTGACGCGCCCTTGCAGATGGTCCCCGCGGAAGGTCCAGCGGAGCACTCCGCTGAACCATTTTTCTGAAAACTGCGAGCTCGCTGGGATGAGAAAATTCCCGGCGAGCTGGCAACTCCTAACTACTGGTTCGAAGCCCGCTCGGATTCGTTGCGGGGTGCGCTCTTCTGCAAAACGTTGACGAGATGACGGCCTGTACCAGGCACGCTCATATTGTCACTTCTTACGATATCCTTGGCCTTGATGGCGTGGCCATAAACCTGCTCGCTTGCCTCGTCGTCGGGACGAAGCGTAGAGCCTTCGAGGGAAATACCGGCAAACAAACCGCGGGAACGCGAGTAGCTAAGTATCTCGGCTCGCATCCAAGCGTCGGTATCTGCGGAAGCATCACGTCCTTTGGGGCCTGCGGCAACGGAAGCATCGGCG